>CAZWJO010000028.1:0-14401 GCA_964634905.1 uncultured Sangeribacter sp. | reverse complement strand
TCTAATAAAACTGGTCTTATTATATGTTTGGAGTGTAGGTGATGGTCTCAGTTGAGTTGATTGCAACCTTTCGCATCTCTTCCAGATTTGATAAAGATTTGCAGGCACGGAGCTGCATCAATACATTTCCGAGGGCTGTACATTCGGCAGGTCCAGCTACAACAGGAATACCAAGGCTATCAGCTGCCATTTGCATTAAGTGTTTATTGCGCGATCCGCCTCCGATGACGTGCAGGCGTTTGATCTCTATAGGAGATAATTCTCGAAGCCATTCGGTGATCTCCCCATATCTGTTAGCAAGACTCCTATAGACAACTCGTATGTAGTCGGCAGGAGTTTCAGGCTTTTGTTGGCCTGTCTTTTCGCAATATTCATCGATTGCCTTTGTCATGCTAACCGGGTTGGCAAAAGCAGGGTCATCGGGATTTACAATGCTTGGACAATCGCTTTCAAGATATAGCGCCGCAAGTTCGGAAATGTCAGAAGGCACATTCTTGAATTCCTCACGGCAACGCTCAAAGAGCCAGAGACCGGTTATGTTTTTAAGGACACGGATCGTACCGTCTACGCCACCTTCATTTGTGAAATTGTATTCAAGGCTTTTATCAGTGATGATAGGCCCTTCGTTTTCGATACCGAGGAGCGACCAAGTACCGCAACTAAGATATGCATAGTCCTTATCGGGAGTTGGTACTGCAGCGACTGCTGATGCGGTGTCATGACCGGCAACTGCTACAACCGGAACTTCACCGAGACCAGTCAGTTCAGCAAGTCGTGGAATAAGCAATCCGATTTCTTCTCCCGGTTCGATCATTGGCCCGAATTTGTCGCGAGCAAGTCCAACTTTTGATAGGAGCACCTCGTCAAGATCGCCGGTATTCGGGTTGAGGATCTGTGAAGTGGAGGCTACCGTACGTTCAGTGACAGCCTTTCCTGTGAGCATATATGAGAGTGCGTCAGGAATGAAGAGGATTTTATCTGCGTTGTCGAGCACTTCCGGATTGTTTCTGCGGATTGTGTCGAGTTGGAAAAGGGTGTTGAAATCCATAAATTGGATTCCAGTCTTGCCATATACCTCTTCTTTCGGCATCAATTCCTTGCAGAAGCGTTCCACTGCTCCTACGGTATGGGAGTCGCGATAGCAATAAGGGAGGCTCGCGATGCTACCATCTTTAAGGAAGTAAGCCACATCGCAACCCCAAGTGTCGATGCCAATAGACTTGATAGAAGGATTGCCTGGCATTTCAGAAAGGATTTCAGCACATTTCTTCATTGATTCGAGAATATGCTGATAGATAAGCGGAAGATTCCAATACTGATGGCTTCCAATAGGGAGCATCGGATAATGATATCGGGCTATTTCCTGCATATCGACTTTAGTGCCATCGAAAGAAGCGAGGATAGTGCGCCCTGAAGTGGCACCTAAATCAATGGCGAGATGATAACTCTTAGTCATTTTCTTCATTAATCAAGATGGAACACTTCTTTAATAGGAACTGTGACTGGAGAATTGTCTGGATTCACTTCCATAATGTCGGCCATATAATCCCACCATTTTCGGGTGATTTCGTCAGCTGCGTCAGCATCTTGTGAGTTAGAATCTCCGATCACTTCCTGATATCCGAATAGGATGTTGGTGTCTTTATCCCAGTAAATAGAATAGTTGCGCACTCCAGAGTCGGCTATTTGTTTTTTGAGTTCCGGCCAAAGCAGAGCATGGCGTTTTTCGTACTCGGCTTCGTAGCCTGGTTTAAGAAACATTTTGAATGCAAATCTTTTCATGGTGTTTCAGATGAGTTATTAGTTAGCTATTAGGTTAAGCCGGAGGCTAAAAAAGATTATCCTCCGACTCCAAATGCAAAATTAATAAAAATTCTTTAGAAAATACTTTTATTTTGTCAAAAAATAATAAATGTAACTCAAAATGTAATGGTTTGGGATATTCCAGGTGAAAGATTCAGTGGCAAGGTGCTTCCATTAGCTATCAATGTGATTTCTTCCTCAGCGAGCGGAATGATGGTGACTGAAGTTGGTTTGCCGTCTTTCCATTCGAAATCTACTGTTGCACCAGTACGCGTACGGAGTCCTGTAACTGAACCGTCTTTCCACTGAGAAGGGAGCGCGGGGAGAAGGATGATTGAGTTTGGAGTGGACTGAATGAGCATCTCTGCTACGCCTGCCGTTCCTCCGAAGTTGCCATCAATTTGGAAAGGGGAGTGTGCATCAAGAAGGTTTGGATATGTGCCCCCTCCACGGCGTTTATCAGGGCCATCATATTTGTCAGGGCTTACATATTTGAGTAGCCGACGAAGCATAGCGTAGGATTTGTCGGCATCTGCAAGACGTGCCAATAGATTCACGCGCCAGCCGGTGCTCCAGCCGGTTGTATTGTCGCCTTTGATCTCAAGAGATTTTGCGGCGGCTTTAGCAAGTTCGGGAGTTTCTGCAATAGAGATGTGGTGGCCAGGATAGAGTCCGTAGAGGTGAGATTGGTGGCGGTGCTGAGGATCTTGCTCCTTGAAGTCTTGTGCCCATTCTTGAAGCTGTCCTGCTTTCCCGATTTTGTAAGGAGCTATTTTGGATAGAGCAGCATCTATTTCCTTGACAAACTCTGGGTCTGTATTTAGAACAATTGCCGCATCGCGGGTGTCAGCAAGGCATTGGCGTATCATAGCAAGGTCGGCGAATGCGCCGGCAGAAGTTGCTACCGGTTTGCCGTCGGGAGCTATGAAATTATTCTCCGGAGAAGTTGAAGGAGATGTTATGAGGTTTCCATCCTTATCCTCAATCATCCATTCAAGACAGAATTCAGCAGCTCCTTTGAGAGTAGGGTAGTACTCTCTTAAGAAGTCCAAGTCGCGTGTGAAAATATAATGCTCCCAAATATGTGAAGCAATCCAAGCTCCGCCCATATTCCAGTTTGCCCATTGAGGATCGCCAGAATTAAGACCTACGGGATTAGTAATGGCCCAAATGTCGGAATTATGTCCAAGACACCATCCTCGTTCTACTCCATAATATTCCCGGGCTGTGTCCTTACCGGTGATCGGAAGTTGTTTGATAAAAGAGAGAAGAGGCAAGTGTAGTTCGCTAAGGTTTGTCACTTCAGCTGGCCAATAGTTTTCTTCAACATTGATATTCGTGGTGTAGTTCGAGCTCCAAGGTGGGAGAAGATATTCGTTCCAGAGTCCTTGAAGGTTGGCTGGAACGCCAAGAGTACGTGAACTGCTGATAAGAAGATATCGCCCGTAGTCAAAATAAAGTTCTTCGAGGTCAGGATCGTATGCGTTCGTATCAGTATAGTTTTTCAATCGTATGTCTGTTGGCATCTCATTGAGATAATCAGGAGATTCTCCTAAATCAAGATTAACGCGAGAAAATAGACTGGAATAGTCTGATATATGATTTTTAAGGAGCTCTTCAAAGGTTTTCTTTTCGGCTCGGTCGGCTTTTCTGGAAGCAATGGTGCGGAAATCCTTTCCTTGCGTGGCGGGATTTTTGTCCGAACCATTGAAGTTGGTTGCAATTGCAACGATGATCAGAGTTTCAGTTGCATTTTTCACAGACAGGGAGCCATCATCAGTTGAAGCTATTGTTCCACCCGGAGCAATAGCTCTAATATCGGTGCGGTAACGTATACCTCTTTTGTCATCATAAAGGAATTTCTCATCTGCCGGCATATCAACGTAGCTTGGGAGAGATGAATATGAAGCGCTCGCTTCGGCAATGATTGAGTTTTTGTCGGAATAAACTTTATAATTCTTTATTGGGGAATCAAAAGAAAGAATGAAATCGATTGGTTTTTCCGCTGTAATTTTAATTGCTAATATGCTGTCTGGAGCGGAAGCGATATACTCGGTAGTGATATTATTATCTCCTTTTGTATAGAAAACTTTAGCTGTCGCATCAGAGAGATTCAGTTTTCGGGAATAGTTTGAGGCATTAGATTTGTCGGCGAAGTTGATATATAGGTTTCCGATTGGTTGGTAGTTGTTAGTGTAGTGTCCTTGAACCTTTTTCTGGAGTTCTTGAGCAAGCTGGTAATTTCCGGCATCAAGAGCAGCCCGTATTTCAGGGATTGTTTTGTATGCGCCAGGGCTATAGACAGTAGAGTCAGGTTCCCCGCTCCAGAAAGTGATGTCGTTGAGCGAAATTCTTTCTTTTGAGGGATTTCCGTAGATAATTCCCCCCTGTGTGCCATTGCCGATGACGAATGTTTCTTCAAAAAAATCGGCAGGGCGATCGAAATATATAATAGGAGTGGCAGCAGATGCTGCAATAGCTGAAATAGCCATGCAAAAAGCCGCAAATTTTTGAGGTACTTTCATGGTGGTATAATAAGAATTAGTTGATTTGCAAAATTAATGAAAAAAAGTGGTAATCACAAAATAAAAGTGCTCTGAAGTCGGTATAAATGTATATTGAATGGGGGAGTGTATATTTGCAGTGATAAATAATAACTTCATTTATACATAAGTACATGGCAACAGTAAAACTAAAATTCCGGCCTTCTACGGTGGAGGGAAGAGAAGGCTCCATTTATTTTCAGGTCATCCATAAAAGGAGCACCCGCATGCTATTGACCTGTTACCGTATCTATCCTTCAGATTGGGATAAGCTCACATCCAGTCTACTCATCAACTCAAAGAGTGATCGTCATTCTCAACTTACCGCTATCCGTGATAGTCTGAAATGCGATATCGAAAGATTCGATAGAATAATTTTGAAGTTTGATAAAGAACGAACTGACTATACTTCAGAAAATGTCATAGATGAATTCAATCGTAAGACTTCCACGAACTCTTTATTCAATATCATGCAGAAAGCAGTTATCACATTGCAAAACAATGGCAAGGAGCGAACTGCAGAGACATATTTGGCCACTTATAAAAGTTTTAAAAATTTTCGTGAAGGATTAGATATATGTATTGATTCCCTGACGTCAAAACTGATGGAAAAGTATCAGGGTTGGCTTCAAAAGCGTGGGGTGTCTCTCAATACTATTTCCTTTTATATAAGAATAATAAGGGCACTCTACAATCGAGCATTAGAGGAAGAGCTGACGATCAATCGCCATCCTTTTCGCCGAGTGTATACAGGGGTTGAAAAGACAGTCAAGCGTGCGCTCTCATTAGATTTAATAAAGAAAATTAGATCTCTCGACTTGTCTCTGCGGCCTGATCTGCAGTATGCACGCGATATGTTCATACTCAGTTTTATGTTACGAGGAATGAGTTTTGTCGATATGGCTCTATTGAAGAAAACAGACTTATTAGATGGGCACATCATCTATCGTCGTAGAAAGACTGGGCAGCAGATGTGTGTCCAATGGACTAAAGATATGCAGAATATAATCGACCGATATCCGAAAAATAAGAGTGAATATCTTTTGCCAATTATTAAAAACGATAATTCTAAGCTGCGATATGTCTATAAAAATGTTGGGGAAAAGATCAATCATAGATTGAAGCGTATAGCCGAAATGGTAGAAATCAGTATGCCTCTTACAATGTATGTAGCGCGTCATTCTTGGGCCTCTATAGCAAGAAATCAAGGAATTCCCTTGAGTGTAATCAGTCAGGGGCTTGGTCATGAAAAGGAATCAACAACTATGATTTATCTTGCTTCTCTCGACACTTCGATGATAGATAAGGCCAACGACCTTATATTGAGACTTCTATGACGAGTATAAACGCGTATTACGGATAATCCGACATGTCGTTCCCCCAGCGACATTGGGACTAAAACTACTTCTAAAATTGCGACTTAAAACCCCAAGTCGGCTTTGGTCGACTTGGGGCGAATTCGGAGTATGCTTTCTTACGTTCCAGACTATAAGGAGGAAGTTAGCTTTTGTCGGTGTGGGGCGCATGCGGAGCATGCTTTCTTACGTTCAAGGCCATTAGGAGGTCAGAGGAGTTGGAGGGAGATGCGATGGCGTTGGGCGTCAATGTCGAGGACTTTGACTTGGACTCGTTGACCTAATTTCAGGACATCAGAGACGGAGGAGATACGTCGGTCTGAGATTTTGGAGATGTGGATTAGACCATTCTCTTTGATTCCGAGGTTGACGAAAGCACCGAATGCTGTTATGTTGTTAACGATGCCTGGGAGTTCCATTCCGACAGTAAGTTGGTCGAAGTTTTCCACTCCAGGGATGAAAGCTTCGTTGTCGTCGTCGGTTCTTGGGTCGCGACCCGGTTTGCGGAGCTCTGTTATGATATCGGCCATTGTCTCGAATCCTCCTATCCCCTTTTCAGCGAGTGTTTTGATGTCTATTTTGTTGAGTAGGTCGGAGTTTGCCGGGAGTGAAGCCGCATCTGCTCCAATGCTTTTTGCCATTTCTTTGACGATGTGGTAGCTTTCCGGGTGGATTCCGGTATTGTCGAGCGGTTCGTCGCCACCGGGAACGCGGAGGAATCCGGCGCTGAGTTCAAAAGCTTTATCACCCAGACGAGGCACTTTTTTCAACTGCTGGCGAGTACGGAAATCACCGTTTTTGGCACGGAAGGTTACAATATTCTTGGCGAGTGCGGGTCCTATTCCGGAGACGTAAGCAAGGAGTTGCTCGCTGGCAGTATTAACATCGACCCCTACTGCATTTACGCAGCTCATTACAGTATAGTCGAGCATATCTTTGAGTTTAGTCTGGTCTACGTCGTGCTGGTATTGGCCTACGCCAATGGCTTTCGGATCTATTTTTACGAGTTCGGCTAATGGATCGATAAGACGGCGTCCGATTGAGACAGCACCTCGGACAGTAACATCTTTGTCAGGAAATTCTTTACGTGCCACATCGGAGGCGGAGTAGACAGATGCACCGTTTTCATTTACTATATAAATGGATTTTTCAGGGAGAAGACCACTCTCTTTCACGAATTTCTCTGTTTCTCGGGAAGCTGTTCCGTTGCCGATGGCTACAGTGTCGAGATTATATTTATTGATGAGAGTTTCGATGATGTTGTGGGCTCCGGCGAAATCATTACGTGGAGGGACGGGGTAGATTACTGAGTCAGCGAGGAGATTTCCTTGCTGATCCAGCGCAACTACTTTGCAACCTGTACGGTAACCGGGATCTATGGCGAGGATACGGTGTCCTTTAAGAGGTGCGCCGAGTAGTAGTTGACGAAGATTTCCTGCGAAAATATCAATAGCTACTTTGTCTGCTTCCTCTTTTAGGGATGCGGAGACTTCATTTTCTACGGATGGGCAGAGTAGACGTTTTCCGGCATCAGCGACAGCATCATCAATGATTTTTGCGCAATCGTGGGAGGCATATCGTGGACCGAAATTGTCGATGAGCTTGTCACGGAGTTCCGCACCCTTTTCGGGGATGACATATTTGACCTTTATCAGACCTTCTGATTCGGCGCGACGAAGAGCGAGGTATTGATGAGAAGGCATACGGCGGACACTCTGTGAAAATTCGGCATACTGAGCGTATGGGGATTGTTGTAGTTCTGACTCTTTGTCTTTAGCCGGGGTTGAGGAGAGGGATCCAACTCGTTGATAGTAATTTCGGGTGATGTTGCGAAGTCGAGGGGATTCAGAAGCCCATTCGGCAATGATGTCGGAGGCACCCGCTATTGCTTCCTCAACGTTTTTGACATCATTTTTGCCCACGAAACGTTGTGCAGTTGCGACGCAATCTTCCGGTTTTCCTGACATTAGGAGACGAGCGAGAGGTTCGAGACCTTTTTCGCGAGCTATAGTTGCACGGGTTCGTTTCTTGGGTTTGTAGGGAGCATAGATGTCTTCGAGTTCGGTCATTGTGGTGGCTTTGTCGAGGTCTTCTTCTGTTTTTTTGTCGAGTGCACCTGCATCAGAGATCGCAGAGCGGATAAAATCACGACGAGCGTTAAGTTCGCGTTCGGATTTTAGGGCGTTTTCGATGGCACGTATGGCAACTTCGTCCAGGCTGCCTGTAAGCTCCTTCCGGTAGCGGCTGATGAATGGGACTGTAGCTCCTTCATCAAGGAGTTTTATGACAGCGGCAACATATTTTTCTTGAAAGCCGGTTTTGGCGGATACTTGGGATGATATGGAGAATTTCATTTATTATAATGCATAATTTATAATTCATAATGCATAATTGTTTATCGTTGGTATGCAACTGATAATCATCTTATGAAACTATGTCTTTAATTTGATTAATTACTTAATTTTTGTTTTTGGAAAGCAAAGATAGTGATAATTTGGGGGACTTGCAAATAAAGACTCAACTTTCGCAGGCTCAAGTTGAAGGTTAATGGGGTTAAGAAGGTTAGAGGGAAGGTTTGGGGTCAATGGTAAAAAAAAGTTCGAGGATAGGGTTGGATATGACTCTGGTTTGCACTTTTGAGTAAGAGGGGGAAAGGAGCACGGAGACTTGTCACCATAGTCCGCTCTGCGCTTATAATTCATAATTCATAATGCATAATTAGCTCTGCGTCGATTTAAAGCGAGTAATGATGCATGATGGATTGCGAATATAAATTATGGAGTGTATAGAGCTGAGACTGATGTTTTCGGAATGCATGATTGTGTCGCAGCTGTCAGGGTTGATACTCTTTTGCCGATTTGAATTTAGAATTTAGAATAATTGAGAATTGATAATTTAGAATTGAGGAGATGCGACTGCGTTTTGGATTTTTTTTTGGGGGGTGCGCAGATGCGGATGGCTTTCGCTGTGTCGGCTTCGCCGTCAGGGGGATTGGCGCGGATTTTTTCGCCTTCGACATGGAGTTGCGTTTTGCGTGTTTGTAAGACGAAATAGGGGTCAGTAGAGGTTTTCGAGGTTGGATTGGGCTGTTATGTTTCCGGCTTTGGCTGATTCGAGGAAATAGTTTTTGGCTTTGCGTTTGTCGGGATTTGTGGCTCCGAAGCCATTGTAATATACCAGACCGAGGTCATTTAAATATTTAGCTTGGATATTCCAAATATTTCCATGTTTCAGATAATAACTTTCGGCCTGAAGGCAATATTGTGCTCCTTCTAAATAATTGCCTTCGCTTAAAAGTAAGTGTCCCACCTTAAGTTGAGCGTCCAAGTTTCCATCGTCGGCTGCTTTCTTATACCATTCGATGGCTATAGAAGAGGAGGCTACTGTGCCTTCCCCTTTTTCATACATATCTCCGACAATGCAAGCATAATTTGAGTTATAATCTTCTGCTATTTGAATGAATAGAGGGAGTGCTTTGTCGAAATTCTTTAAGCGATAATTAGATTCCGCTTTTGCTACCAGGTCTTTGAATTTTTTATTGGTAGGGGTTATGGAATCAACGTATTGTATAAATTTCTGTTGAGTGGTGTCGTTCACAGGTAGTGAATCAGTGATTTGCCCTTTCAAGTCAGAATGGGAATTAACAATGGATTCGAGAGGCAAAGAAGTGTTTTCGGATATTTTATTCTCGATGTTATTTGATATGGAAATGGGTAGCCACTTCCAGCAAACCAATGCAATCAAACTTAGCACGGCGATGGCTGAAGCAATGATGATTGCAGATTTATATTTTTCCCAGAAAGAAGGACCTTTTTTTCCCGAATCTGAATTGTCAGTTAAAGTTACAGAAGGTGGTACTAAACCGAGAAGCTTGATGATTTTCTCGGGATTTTTGGATGATAAATCAATCCATTGATTACGACTTAGGTAATAGTTCAGTTCCGGAGGTAGGGGGGTGTCAGTAAGCCTGACCGGGATGATTTTTTTCTTTGTTGCGTGGGCGTTGTCGACTTCATTTAAGACATCTTCCGATTTGATGGAGTTGTCGGTGATCAACACTAAAAATATGTTGCTGTCATGAATGCCTTGCATGATGGCCCGTGCATAAGGAGTGCCTGCAGGTATGTTACGAGGAGCTATCCAACAAGAATGTTGGGTAGACTCGATTGCTCCTACAATTTTTTTTGCAACGTCTTTATCTTTAGAAGAATAACTGATAAAAAAGTCGTATTTTGCCATCATTTCAATATTTATTGCAGTTGATTATGCTAAAGCAGATGAGGGGAGGGTGGCTGCCGTAATGATAAAGAAAGCGTAAAGTTAGTAATTTTTTTTGAATAATGGAAAAATTAATTCAAATTAGGGTCGGAATCTGGGGAGGAGGGGCTATAATTTGGTGGTGTGGGGGATTTTTGTTAATTTTGCGTCTTTATAGTACTTAAATCTAAGATGGAAAATGTTATGAAGAGATTTCTTATGTGTTTGGGCGTGGTGGGATGCGTGATTATGGGTAGGTCGGAGGCAATTGCTGCCGGTGATGGTAAGGATTGGACGGGGACATGGGCTACGGCTGTAGAGTGGACAGGGCCGGGGGATATGCCTAAGGAGAGTCTTTCGGGACGGTCTCTGCGGGAGATCGTGCAGGTTTCTATTCCAGGAGAGACTATGCGGATGCAGTTTAGCAATATCCATAGTAAGGAGCCTGTGGAGATTAAGTCGGTCTTCATTGCAAATGCTTTGGATTCTTGTGATATTGATGTGAAGTCGGCTAAGTATCTTACTTTCAATGGCAAGAAGTCTGTGACTATCCCTGCAGGAGAGGCTATATATTGCGATGATATTAATTATGATCTTCAGCCATTGCAGAAATTGGCGATTACAGTTAATTATGGGGAGAATACTCCGGTGAATGCTTCGTCGCATCGTGGGTCGCGCACTACTTCCTATATCATTAAGGGGGAGGCTAAGCCTAAGACTAAGTTTGTGGGTGCTGAGAAGTTAGAGCATTGGTATAATATTTCATGTATTGATGTGATGGCTCCTCAGGAGACGGAGTGCATTGCTATCATTGGCAATTCCATTACTGATGGACGCGGTAGCACCACTAATCTGCAGAACCGTTGGCCAGATTTTCTTGCTAAGGCACTTGATGGGAAAGTGGGGGTATTGAATCTTGGTATCGGTGGGAATGCCGTGGTGAAAGGGGGGCTCAGTGAGCCTGCCGTTGTACGCTTTGATCGGGATGTTCTTAATCAGGCTGGTGTGACATCTGTTGTGATTTTTGAGGGAGTGAATGATATAGGTGGTAAGCGACCTAATCATCAGGAGATAGTAAATAATATCATAGAGGCTTATAGCAGTTTTATCAAGAAAAGTAAGGATGCCGGAAAGAAAGTATATCTTGCTACGATAACTCCTTACAAGAACAGCTTCTATGAGGATCATTTTAGTGAGGCAGCTCGCTTGACTCTCAACGATTGGATTCGTGCTAATAAAGATGTTGACGGTGTGATAGATTTTGATGCTGCTGTCAGAGATCCTCAGAATCCTTCACAGTTGCAGGAGAAGTATTCGGATGACTGGCTTCATTTGAATCCTGCCGGGTATGAAGTGATGGGACAGTTTGCTGCGGAAACTCTTAAGTGAATAGTGAATAGTGAATAGTGAATAGTGAAAAAGGATGATGGATAATAGTGAGGAGATATTCCCGGTGGTGGATGAGGCGGGGAATGTCGTTGGGAAGGCTACGAGAGGAGAGTGCCACGGGGGAAGCAAGTTGCTTCACCCTGTGGTGCATCTTCATGTGTTTGATAAGGAGGGAAGGATATTTCTTCAACATCGACCTAAATGGAAAGATATTCAGCCGGATAAATGGGATACCGCTGTGGGAGGACATGTCGATTTTGGAGAGTGTGTAGGAGATGCTCTTCGGCGTGAGGCTCGGGAAGAATTGGGTTTGGCAGATTTTGTCCCGGTATTCATTAAGGGATATGTGTTTGAGTCTGAGAGGGAGAGGGAGCTTGTCAATAGTTTTAAGACGGTTGTAGATCCAGCAGATGTGCATCCAAGCGATGAGCTTGATGGGGGGAGATGGTGGACTATGGAAGAGCTGAAATCTAATACTTCGGAATTGACGCCTAATCTTCGGCATGAACTCACCTTTATTTTAGGTCTCTCTCATTAAAATGGGCATCAGTTGATGTGAGTTGGACTATTGGGTGCCAGACCTCGTTAGTCATCGTGTGAGATTAAGAAAGCTGAGAATTTTCTAAAAAAATCATATATTTTTGGATTTTCAAAGAAAAAGAACATTTCATAGTCGAAATGCAACGGGTATATCATCCTGGATTTGAGGAAAGGGCACTATTATATGCCATAAGGGCTGCGGGGAGCCAATTAAAAAGAGGGCAAAAGTATAACCTTAACCCGGTATACTCTATATTTCTGGTCAATTTTCACATGCCAAACCTAAGTCACAGGGATCTCCATGATGTAAGGCTGATGGACATAGATACGCATGAAATATTTACCAATGCCATGAGAATGTTGTTTGTCTCATTGGCTGATGCAAAGAAGAGTTGGGTGGAGTGCCAGACGAGATATGAAAAAATAATTTATCTTATAAAAAATTTACATCTTATGAATAAGGAATCAGAAGCATATAAGAGTGGAGAATTCTACGATATATTCAATGAGGCAGAATTGGAAAATATGGCTGCGGAGGATGTGGTGGCTTACAGTGAGTCGAAGCTGAGGTATGAAGATGACCTAGCCGCCCTTGACTACAACTATAATAAAGGCAAAGCCGAAGGAAGAGCCGAAGGCAGAGAGGAAGAAAGAATTTATAGTATAAGATTAATGCTATCAATGGGAATATCTCCGGAAGTTATTGCAGAAAAATATTCTATGCAACTAAAAGAAGTTCTTGAAATCTTAAAATAATGAGAAACTTAAAGAACTTCTAATAATCTTTCGACATAATTGTATTTTGGGGTATGTGCGTGGTTTCGCCACTAAGATGATGGTATGCGGATACGAAGATCTTGAGCTGCGAAAGTTGAGTATCTAAATTTAAAGATATTATGGAGTTTAGTCAGGAGGAAGTTTATTTGATTGGGGCGGGATTGACATTGGTAGTGTCGTTGCCGTTGTATATGCTTTTGGGGAAATATAGCTTGAAATGGTTTTGGAGTCATGAGCGTAGGATTTCCTTTAATGAGAATATTGTCAATATCGTAATTGGGTCGGTACTTACGGTGATTATCTTTTATGCTCTATTAAAGGTGGTGGAATATGCATCTGTTGTATGGATCATAGGAATAGGAGGAGTATTAGAAAGTATTGTCCTATTGCTTTATTTACGATCACTTAACAGTAAATACCATAAAACATTCTCTTCCTTGATTCAGGATAAGTGGACTAAGTTTTCCGGGCACAAATTGAATGTAATTGTATATAGTCTTTTAGGCGGTTATTTGGTATATTGTGTTGCTATAGGTATAGTATGCGTATCTTTTGTGGAATGGGTTATGCCTGATGTTGTTGTAGTTGAGAATGGCTCGAAACGTGCATGGTATGAGTACAAAGTAAGGGATTATTATGTTTTCCCATGGGAAAGAGGATTGAAGCCGGGATGCAGCTATATTGATAATCAATCTAAGGATACGATATACAGAGTTGTAGTGAATTATGGATATATTGGAGAAGACAAATATAATTACTATACAGTGAATGCAAAGTATGCGCCTAATACTCTCTCCAAAATGCCACATCGGGAAATTCATGTTATGGATACGATAGCTCCTGTCATGCCGGCATCCTATACTAAGAAGACGGGAAAAAGGTATCACACGCAGAGGGTATACCTGACGGATTATGAGCATCTATGGGATTTCAAGATCTTGAATACAAGAAAGTTCGGCATAGAGCGTAACAAGTGGGTGGATTCTATTCGGGAGACGAAGAACCGAGTCCTAAAAGAGGGTTCTGGAGATTATAGGGCATACAAGAAAATTGATTCGTTGCCTTATCCGCGACTCCGACCGATTCCTGAGAAACAACGAAAAGTCATACCTAATGAATAATTTTTATTATGAATAAGATTGTTGTTGCTATGGATTCGATGAAGGGGTGTTTGGATTCGCTTTCGGCATCCCTGGCTTTGGCTGATGGGGTACGTTGCATCTTTCCGGAAGCTGAGGTTGTCGTTGTGCCTGTTGCTGATGGGGGAGAGGGGACTGCTGAGGCTTTGGTGTATGAGAAGAAGAATTTTGAGAGGATTAGCAGTCGGGTGAAGGGACCTTTGGGAATGCCAGTGGATGCGGAATGGTATTTTGATGAGAAGGATGGGGTTGCTGTAGTTGATATGGCTGCTGCGGCTGGGCTTACTTTGATTGCGGAGGCAGATCGTGATCCTTTGCGCGCTACTACTTACGGAGTTGGGGAGTTGATAATAGAGGCTGTCGGGATGGGAGCTAAGAGGATTCTTTTGGGATTAGGTGGGTCTGGGACTGTGGATGGGGGAATTGGGGCTCTTGCTGCTATGGCAGGAATCGAGCCTGAGGCTCTCACACCTAAACAAACCACCCATAGAGAAACAGGCAGCTTTAAGAAGACCTTCGGTCTGGTCTCGCTCGGAGATCGAGACTTCCATAC
This sequence comes from uncultured Sangeribacter sp., assembly GCA_964634905.1. Taxonomy (GTDB): domain Bacteria; phylum Bacteroidota; class Bacteroidia; order Bacteroidales; family Muribaculaceae; genus Lepagella. The sequence goes on along the minus strand of CAZWJO010000028.1, from coordinate 45 downwards.
AGGTGCTTTGGAGGGAGTGGAGTTGATGTTGCTTTGCGATGTGGA
>CAZWJO010000027.1:0-29956 GCA_964634905.1 uncultured Sangeribacter sp. | reverse complement strand
AGTGAATAGTGAACAGTGAATAGTGAACAGTGAATAATGAATTGTAAGGGGAGGCTCGGCTACGCATGCGGAATATTCTAACTTACGTTGGGAGGACGTACGGAGCGTTTAATGTGGTTCAAAAAAAGTTACGCCCCTCCGGGGCTTTATTAAGAGGAGGGCAGATCACCCCCGAGCTTACGCTCGGGGTTAACAAGATTGGCAGCCCTCCGGGCTTATTTGAACGGCATTACATGCACAGTGTGTCCCTACGAGTTGATTTGGGGGAGGAGGCTATGGGCTATGGTGCGGAGGGTGGTGAGGGTGTCGGTTTGGGGGCGGAGGGTCTTTAGTTGCTCTTTGAAGGGGGATTCGTCGTGGCGGAGGAAGAGGCGGATGAGGTCTTTCCAGGGGATTTTTATTGAGCCTTTTAGATTCAATTGTTTGCCCATCAGTTCAAAGAGGATTTTGATCATTGTGCTGAATTCTATGTCGGAGATTCCTTCTCTGAGGGTCCAAGCACATGCGTATGCAGGAGAGCGTTGGATATAGCCCTCCCCTTCTGCTCTTCGCAGTACGATTTCTACTATGCTGATGACTTGCTCGATATTTGTGTCTTTGTGTTGGAGGTCTGAGATTACAGCAACGTTTGCTGAGAGTCTTGTGAAGAAGGAGTCGTAGGCTTCTTGGGTGAATGCAGTGCGGATTGGAGGATATGAGATAGCTTTGGGTTCTGGGATTAGGTATAGCACACTCTGGGACGCATGCGGAGCATGCTTGCTTACGTTTGTTGCGAATTTTATGAAGTCGAGATAAGCTTCCGCAATTAAGCGGAGGGCCACGCGAGCTACGGCATCGGGAGATTCGTCTTCGTGGAGGGAAATCCAGAATGGCCAGAAGGTGCGGTCGTTGTCATTGTCTGTGTCGCGGAGGCGACAGGAAAAGTCTTTTTCAGGGAAGACGTTGTTGAGTCGGCGGAGAGCGAGGGGTAGGACATTGTTCCATTCCTCGAGGGTTGCTTTGGTTTCAACTTGGTGGTCGAAACCATGGAGTGTTGTCTCACGGCATCCAAAATAGATTCCATGAGATGGATGATAGATGTAGTATTCTATTAGCAGGTCGTAGCGGCGATGATGGTCTTCGCTTATTATAGAATCTTCTATATGCTCAATATATCTGGGGATACCTGAGCGAAGGATTTCTTCAGCGTTGCTATTTGCTGGCAGGAAATCCTTAAGCCTCTCTATATGATGGATGGATGCACGGTTTGTCCAGTAGTATTTGTCTTCATTCATTTATTATAAGTTTGTCTTGGACGCGGTGGGACGCATGCGGAGCATGCTTACTACATTAAGGTCGCGATGGGGAGACTATCCATAAAGAGTACATAGGAGCAAGAGGAGGGATTATGCATTTTGAATTATGCATTATGCATTATTTAGGACATGCGGTCGCGGTAGTCCTCGTAGGTGAATTCGCGGAGGAGTATGGGGTCGCCTTCTTTGGGTTGAAGCCAGATGGAGGGGTGCTGAATGCCGTTGAACATGTTGGTCTTTACTGTAGTGTAGTGGTTCATGTCGCAAAGGGTGAGGATGTCTCCTGATTTTAATGGCTGTGCGAAGTCCCAGTCTCCTACAAAGTCTCCGCTTAGGCAGGAGTTACCACCGAGACGGTAAGTATGACGCTCAGTGTCCCCAAAATGATGGTCACCGGTGCGGAGGTCGGTATTTTCCTCTTCCGGTAGGGCTTCCGCTATCACGGGTTTGTAGGGCATTTCCAGACAGTCAGGCATGTGGCAAGCAAAGGAGGCATCGATAATCGCTGTCTTGATTCCGGCATCCTCCACCACGTCGAGTACTTGGGTTATTAAATCTCCCGTCTGCCACATGAATGCGCTTCCTGGCTCCATAATGATCTTAAGATTTGGATATTCTTTATGAAGATCTTTCATAAGGGAAATCAGGAAGTCGATGTCGTATCCTTTACGGGTCATGAGATGTCCACCTCCCATATTTAGCCACTTAATTTTCGGCAATAAATGACCATACTGCTCTTTAAGCGCATCAAGAACCTTTGCCAAATCATGACTATCTGATTCACATAGAGCATGAAAATGAAGTCCTTCGATTCCTTCCGGCAGTCCATTGACGAGGGCAGCCGCCGATTCGCCAAAGCGAGAACCTGGCACACAAGGATTGTAGATGTCGGTTTCAATTACGCTGCAATGAGGATTGACACGGAGTCCGGCACTTACAGGCTTCTCGGGATGGGTTAAGTTCCATTCGTCGATTTGCGGTTTGAATCGATTGAACTGGGCGAGGGAGTTGAACGTGATATGGGTGCAACCGGCGAGGAACTTCGGGAAAGTCTCGTCGGTGTAGACAGGACAATAAGCGTGTACATCGTTGCCGAGATAGTCGAGGGAGAGTTGCATCTCGTTGAGGGAACTGGCTGTGCTGGCAGAGAAGAATCTCTTCACGATGGGGAATGTCTTCCAAAGAGCGTTTGCTTTGAAAGCCATTATAATCTTTACGTCGGCTTCTTCCTCTACCTTACGGAGGAGTTGGAGATTGCGCTCTATTTTGTCTTCGTAGACTATGTAGTAGGGAGTTTGGGGCATTTTTGTAAGGGCTTTAGGGGCTTTAAGGGTTCTAAAGGCTTTAGGGATTGAGGGTTAGAAGTCGATTTTGCCTTTTTGGGCGGCTTCGAGCATCTTGGTGCCGGGCATGAGGAAGACTTCGAGGCGACGGTTTTTCTCACGGTTTTCGATGGAGGTGTTTTTTACGAGAGGGGCTTCATCCCCAAAGGCGTAAGAGAATGTAAAAGATGTGTCGGCACCCTGATCCTCAAACCATTCTGTGATAGCATCTACTCGGTCGGCGGTGATATTGTCGCGATATTGCAACGAGCCTGTATTGTCGGTGTGCATTACGAGAAGGACTCGAAACATATCAGGGTCTTTCATATATCTCATCAACGGTTTGAGATATTTTGCTGCTCCCGGGGAAACCTCTGTGGAATTTGGGGCGAAGAGTTCGTGAGCAGGGATCGTGATGAGGATGACTTCCTTCTTTCTATAGGCTTCAATGTTACAGTTGCCCTGTTTTGGGGAAAGAGGGCCATTCATTAGCTTTTGTCGAGCCTCGAGATCTTGGAACTTTCGGATGAGGTCGGCGGCTTTGGGATCTTGCGACAGGTCTACGGACTTGATCATCTGGGCGAAGGTCATGTCTTCGAGGGGAGTGTCTTGAGCCTTGGTGGGAAAGATGAAAAATCCAAAGACAAAGAATAAATATAATAATCTAACTATCTTCATATTTTATACTGCTCATTTATTGTGAATTTTACAATTGCCATAAAGCGCCTCTCCGAGGCTATTGAGTTTTTGATAGGGATTCACTAGAGGAAGTCCAATGCTGGAAAAAAGTTATCTTTAGACGCTCTTGGACGCATGCGGAGCATGCTCTATTACTTATTATGCCATCGAAAAAGTTTCCTTTTGACGGCGTTGGATACATGCGGAGCATACTTTTTACCTAACTATTTAGGTCGATGAGGCCTTCGGGGAGATGCATGTGAATGGTCTTTGTATCCTCGTCCATGCGGTCTATGAAATCTTCGGTCAGGGGGATATAGACGGTGTTTCCTTCGGGAGTTTCAACTATGAAGAGTTCGTTTTCGGTGTTGGTATCGATTTCAATCACTTTACCAATCACACCTGAATCTACGTCTTTTATGGTCCAACCTATGAGATCGTCGTAGAGGGCATATTCTTCATCGTAATTGTCGAGCATATATTCCTTTAGGCGGTCGCGGAGTGCATAGACAGTCTTGTTGACAAGTTTTTTTGCTTCTATCTCACTGTCGATACCTTCAAATTTGACAAGATATGAGAAAGAGCCTTTTGTTCGGATGCTATCAGCGTAAAAAGGAACGTAGATTCCGTCTATGTCAAGAATTGCCGGGTTACCTTCCTCTAAGTAACCGGGGTCAATATCAAGGAGCATATTGAGTTCTCCTTTTAAGGCATGAGTCTTAAGGAGTTTTCCAACAGATGTTATTTCGTCTTCTTTTATCATTAGTTTCTGTATATTTTTGCCCCAAGGGAATTGAGGCGATCATCAATATGTTCGTAACCACGATCGATCTGGTCGATATTTTCGATACGGCTCGTTCCCTTTGCCGACATAGCGGCCATGAGTAGGGCGACACCTGCGCGGATATCAGGACTAACCATTCTGGCCGCCTTAAGCGAGTTGAATTTCCCACTTCCAATCACAGCAGCACGATGAGGGTCACACAGAATAATCCTTGCACCCATATCTATGAGTTTGTCTACGAAAAAGAGTCGGCTCTCAAACATCTTCTGATGTATAAGCACACTACCTTTCGCTTGAGTGGCAGCGACAAGGAAAATACTGAGAAGGTCGGGAGAAAGACCAGGCCAAGGAGCGTCGGCGATGGTCATAATAGATCCATCTATGAAAGTGTCAATCTCATAAATCTCTTTCTGGTTGATGACAATATCATCTCCTTTTACAGATAGATTGATACCAAGCCGGGCGAAAGCATCAGGAATCATTCCGAGTTCGCGGACTCCCACGTTCTTGAGAGTAAGGTTGCTTCCAGTCATAGCAGCTATACCTATGAAACTACCCACTTCAATCATATCAGGAAGGAGCCGATGATTGGCACCCCAAAGTGAATCGACACCAGTAATCGTAAGAAGATTACTTCCTATACCCTCTATCTTTGCCCCCATACGGACGAGCATGCGGCATAGTTGTTGCACGTAGGGTTCGCAAGCTGCATTGTAAATAATTGTTTTCCCTTTTGCAAGGACGGAAGCCATTACAAGATTTGCAGTACCAGTCACGGAAGCCTCATCAAGAAGCATATAAACTCCGTTGAGTCCTTTAGGAGCAGTGATATTATATACCCTTTTTGAAGAATCATAATCAAACTTGCCACCAAGCCTTTCTATGCCAATAAGATGGGTGTCAAGACGGCGACGACCGATCTTGTCTCCACCGGGCTTAGGAAGAACAGCCTCACCAAATCTCGCCACCAAAGGACCGATAATCATTACTGACCCTCTAAGCGATTGAGCCTTTTTGAGGAAATCTTCCGTATGAAGGAAACTAAGGTTGACATTGTCAGCTTGAAACTCGCAAGTATGGCGGTCGAGATAAGAAGTCTTCACTCCGAGATGCGCCATGAGGTCGATAAGATTATTGACATCAGCTATATCAGGGAGATTGGAGATTGTCACTTTCTCAGAAGTGAGAAGAGTGGCGCAAATCACTTGAAGCGCCTCGTTTTTTGCACCTTGAGGTTCGATAGAACCTTGAAGACAGGATCCGCCTTCAACAATGAATTCGCTCATCCTGATCAGAAGTTTTGCTTGTTTTTCTTCTTATTATTCTGTTTATGCTTCATGTTGAGTTGCTGCACTTCCTGATAATCGTAGAGAAAGATATCGCCCGGGAGGAGATCAATCTTGCCGTCACTCATAAAGCAGAGGTCTCTGAGCACTTTAGCATCACTTACACCCTCACGATTATGGGCAAACATAAGTTTCTTCATGTGGTTTGCTATCACACCAATCAGATTATTCCGCTCTTCAGTGTCTTCCATGTCAGCCACGGTCCGGACCATATTCTGAATATGCTTTCCATAATATCGGAAAATGATATCTCGTGAATTGCTATATGGAATCTGTTCAGGAATAGGATTAGCCTCGTCAGCCTGAATGACATCTACCGGGAAATCAATGTCGAGTTCGAATCGAGACATGATGTTGATATGATCCCAGATTTTCTTAATGTCGTTAGGGTCTTTTTTCAAAGCAGGGAATAGAGTCTTCATTATGTCAGCAATGGCGTATGCGCAACGTGTACGTTCTTCACGGTCGGGGATCGAGACGCAGAAATCCACGAGGTTTTGAATGTTGCGGCCGTATTCTGCGAGGAGGAGGGGTTCCATACCGGTGTTGTAGGGGATCATTGTGAGGAGCTCGGGCTCAACTGGAGTCTGAGCCAGAGCTTCTGTGGTGGGAGTGTATATGTTTTCTTCCATATTCATAAGTAATTTTAAGTTCGACCCCTCCGGGGTCGATAATTGAGGTTCATATTTATCCCCCAGTTTCACTGGGGGTTAACAAGATAGGCAGCCCTCCGGGCTTTCTTGTGAGGGTTCAAGATGGCAGCCCTCCGGGCTTTCTTGTGAGGGTTCAAGATGGGAGCACTCCAGGCTTTTAGGATAGGCCTTTGACTGTAGATTTTTTGGCTTCGTATTCTTTTAGGTATTCGGGAACAGAGTAGGCAACGTTGAGGAAGTCTGATTCGCGGAATGCTTTCTCGGCAAGAGCTGTCATGTCGGAGGCTTTTGGATTAACTCCATCGAGCCAATGATACCTCTCCCCTTTTAAAACTTCCTTGGATTTCTGAGAACCATCACCCATAAAGTATGTATCTCGGTCAGAAGGAAGTTTAACGTAGCAATCTTCAGTCAAAATGAGTGGTTGAGGTTCAATCAAAGCGTCAAGACGGAAATTGTAGGCAGCCGTGTAAACCTCCATACGGCGAGCATCTATCATGGGTACGAGAATCTCGTCTCCTTGCCAATCAATATTTCGGAACATAGCTTTTACTGCTATCAGTTTCAATGTAGAGACTCCGATTAGAGGAACATTTAGGGAGAAGCAAAGACCTTTAGCCATTGAAAGACCTATACGAAGACCTGTATAGCTGCCGGGACCCAAGCTGACAGCCACTGCATCGATGTGCCATTCTCGGCGGCGAGCCTCTTTGACACATTCATCTACGAAAGGACCGATGGCTCGGGCATGATTCATCTCTACGTCATCTTCGCGGCTGAACTCAGCGAGACCTTCATGGATGAGAGCTACACTGCAGAATTTTCCTGATGTCTCTATTGCTAATATTGTGCTCATATTTTGGTTTAGGAGTTTAGGGGGTTAAGGGCTTTAGGGGCTTTAGGGAAGTTAGGGAAGTTAGGGAAGTTAGGGGGATAGGGATTTTTTGATTTGTTGGGCGCAACGCATGCCGTCGATTGCGGCTGATACGATGCCTCCCGCATAGCCGGCTCCTTCTCCTGCGGGATAGAGTCCTTTTACTTCCACGTGGCAGAGTGTCTCTTTATCTCGGGGGATGCGAACCGGACTTGATGTTCGGGATTCCAAGCCGATCAGTATTGCATTGTTATCGAGAAATCCTTTTGCTTTTCGTCCGAAGTCTTGAAAACCTTTCCGGAGTCGTCCGGCTATGAAAGGTGGGAGCATTTTATCTATCCGTGCTTCGTAAAGTCCGGGAAGATAACTTGAAGGGGGAAGATTTTTTGAATCTTTTCCATCTACAAAATCTTTCATTCTCTGTGCCGGAGCTACGATACTCTCTCCTGATTCTCTATAGAATTTCTTTTCCAAATCTTCTACCAAGTCAAGCATTTCAAACTCTCCACGTCCGGTATATTCCGGGAAATCGCCAGGACGGAGTTCGACCACCATACCTGAATTAGCCCAAATGCTGCTTCTTGCTGAGGCTGACATACCATTGACTACAAGTTCTTCAGATCCACTTCCAGCCGGCACAACCACTCCGCCCGGACACATACAGAAACTGTAGACTCCTCTGTCATCTACCTGAGTCACGAAATTGTATTCGGCAACCGGTAGCCAACGACCACGACCATTTGGATTGTGATATTGGATTTGGTCGATGAGACGTTGTGGATGTTCGAGACGCACACCAACGGCAAGCCCTTTTGCTTCCATCTTTACGCCATCGTTGGCAAGACTGCGATAGACATCTCGGGCAGAATGTCCTGTAGCGAGAATCACAGCATTGCCCATGATTTTTTCGCCATTGGAAGTCTCCACACCACGAATTGCTCCATCCTCTATTATAAGACGGTCAACTCGAGTACGGAAATGCACCTCTCCCCCACAATTAATAATTGTCTGTCGGATACTTTTCATGATTCCGGGCAAACGGTCGCTTCCTATATGGGGATGAGAATCGATCAAGATGTTTTCATCAGCTCCATGCTGAACGAGCAGCGAAAGCACTTCAGAAGGATTCCCACGTTTTTTGCTTCTTGTGTAGAGTTTTCCGTCGGAAAATGTTCCAGCTCCACCTTCACCAAAACAATAGTTGGATTCGGGATCTATCTTCTTTTCTCTGTTAAGAGTTGCGATATCGAGACGGCGAGCATCCACATCTTTTCCACGCTCAAAGACGATGGGGCGCATTCCGAGACGAATGCACTCAAGAGCACCGAAAAGCCCTGCGGGACCTGCTCCTACTATTATAACAGTCTCTTTTGATTCAGACACGTCTGGGAACTTCACAGGAACATAGCCGGAAGGAACAGTTAAGTCTTCACCTGATGCTATCCTTACGGTAAGATTGATGATTATGTCACGTTTTCGAGCATCTACCGAACGACGGACGATCTTCCAATCGTTTACCTTACAACCGGCTGCTCCGAAAACTTTCGGGGCAAGGAGCGCGGGAGAAGCGGCAACTTCGGGAGACACACGGAGAGTTATATCTTTAATCATAATGGTCAGATTCGCAAAAAATAAGGAATAAAATCCACTTTTGAGCGTTTTCACTACAAAATTAATAAAATTTTTTGGCACTTCATAAAAAATGAGTAATTTTGTATGATTTTGTCTCACGCAGAGGGCGCAGAGGCGCAGAGATTTTTACGTTTTGCGTAATACGTGATGCGTTTTGCGTAGCTTCGCGTCGCGGTCCCACAGACTGAAGTCTGGGGTTAACAAATTAGAGGATTACCTCTCCGAGGTAAGTTTTGGATAAGCTTCGCATTGCCCGGAGAACGCAGAGAAATAGCGCAGTGTCTCTCTAAGAGTTTGCATATCAATGAGAAAGAACTTGCGAGACATGAACTCAATGATTGAATAAACATAAATATGATAATGGAAAAGAAAAATGATATAGGGTGCTTGTTTGACCTTGATGGAGTATTGGTCGACAGCGAAAGGATATATACTAAAATATGGGAGGCTATCGAACGCCAATGGCCTACTGGAATCGACAATTTTGCCTATAAGATAAAAGGAACAACCCTTGAAGATATTTTGGAAAGGTACTTTCCTGAGGATGTTAGGGAAGATGTCACAAAAGAACTTATACGTCTTGAAGGGATGATGATCTATGAGCCTTTACCAGGTGCTATTGAATTTCTCGATGCTTTGAAGCAAAGGGGAATACCAATTGCTTTAGTGACGAGCAGCAATGGCCTTAAGATGGCACATTTGTGGAATGATATGCCGGGATTTGAGCAAAAATTCGATGCCATCATTACCGGAGATGAAGTGAAATGCTCAAAACCGGATCCGGAAGGGTATCTTGCAGCGGCTTCCGCTCTCGGAGTGGATCCGAAAAGATGCGCAGTCTTTGAGGATTCGCTTCAAGGAGTTAAGGCTGGGAAAGCGGCAGGAGCTTTTGTAATCGGCATAGCCGGGACTCTGAAAGCCGCTGACATAGAGCCATACAGCGACATTGTCGTGAATGCAGTTGCAGATATCTATCCTGAAAAGCTTGAAGAAGTATTAAAAGCAAGAGGTTGATATGCACAATTTTGAGCCGTTAGCGGAGAGATTGCGACCAAATACACTTGATGACTATATCGGGCAGAAGCATCTCGTAGGAGAAGGAGGCATCATCCGCAATATGATAGAATCGGGGAAGATCAATTCTTTCATACTTTGGGGTCCTCCCGGAGTAGGAAAGACAACTCTTGCACGGATAATAGCTAATACAATAGATGTACCTTTCTATACTTTGAGCGCAGTGACTTCCGGGGTAAAAGACGTCAGGGATGTTCTTGACAAATGCACCCGTGAAGCGTCAAGTGTTTTTGCCAAAGGACGCCCTATTCTGTTCATTGATGAAATTCATAGATTCAACAAAGCGCAGCAGGATTCTTTGCTTGGAGCAGTGGAGAGAGGGGTTGTTACTTTGATTGGAGCGACTACAGAAAACCCATCATTTGAAGTGATTCGTCCTCTTTTAAGCCGTGCGCAGGTGTATACATTGAAACCTTTGGAAGAAGAAGATCTACAGATACTTCTAGATAGGGCTTTGAAAAATGACAGAGTGCTATCCAAGAGAGAGGTTGAAGTGAAGTCAACGAAGGCTCTTTTCAGATTTGCCGGGGGAGATGCTCGTAAGCTACTTAATATTTTGGATTTGCTTGAGCAGAGTGTGCCGGAAGGTAGTCCTGTCATCATCGATGATGAGTTTGTCACAAATAGTCTTCAGGTGAATCCAGCGGCCTACGACCGTAACGGAGAGATGCATTATGACATTATATCTGCGTTTATTAAGTCGGTAAGAGGAAGCGACCCGGATGCTGCCATTTATTGGCTTGCGAGGATGGTTGCAGGAGGAGAAGACCCTAAGTTTATTGCCAGAAGACTGGTGATTCTTGCTGCTGAAGATATAGGGCTTGCCAATCCCAACGCCCTTCTGCTTGCCAATGCTACATTCGACGCTTTGCAGAAGATAGGTTGGCCTGAAGGAAGGATAATATTGGCTGAATGCACTATATATTTGGCTACATCTCCGAAGAGTAATTCTGCTTATCTTTCGATTGACAATGCATTGGAGATGGTTAGGAAGACTGGAGATCTGCCCGTGCCGCTGCATCTGCGCAATGCTCCTACATCTCTTATGAAAGATATGGGATATGGACATGACTATAAGTATGCTCACGACTTCAAGAACCATTACGCAGCGCAGCAGTATCTGCCTGATGCCCTTGTTGGAGCACGCTTTTGGACTCCACAGCCAAATCCGGCAGAATCTAAGCTCGATGCTTATATGAGGTCTCTTCGCTCTAACGAATAGTAAATCACCTTTCGCAAGCTCCATAAACTCACGCAGAGACAGCAGAGGCGCAGAGTACACGAAACTTAAATAATAAATCTAATGACATGAAAAAGTATTTTAGACAAACCCTGACAATAATTGCTTTATCGATTGGGTTATTCTCCGCTTTAGCGGAAATTCCTATTGTTTTTAATCGGGAGAACACTTCTGATTCTTATCCCAAATTGGAATTCAAGGAGTTTGACGAACTTCCTGAGATTCCTACTCTTCCGGATCCATTCTTATTTATGGATGGCAATCGCTCTACAGATTATGCTGATTGGGAGAGACATAGGTCAGAAATACTACAGCTTCTGCAGCATTATGAGTTGGGAGTGAAACCAACTGTTTGCAAAGACAGTATCGATGCCGTCCTTGATAATGACACACTCAGAGTGACTGTACACGAAAATGGCAAGACAATTACACTTAACTCCCATCTTGTATATCCAAGAGGTGAGGGCCCTTTCCCTATAGTTATAGGTGTAGGATTTCCGACCGGCTCTCTTCCCAAAGAATTGTTTCTTGACAACGGAGTGGCAGCAATAGGCTTCAATTTTATGGAAGTAATGTCACACACACAGAAACGAGGTGAAGAACCCATTAACCAACTTTATCCCGACCAAATAGAAATCGGCGCATACTCTGCGTGGCCTTGGGGCATAAGTAGACTTATCGACGGTCTTGAAAAGGTGGCAGATAAGGCAAACATTGACACCAAACGTATTGGAGTCACAGGTTGCTCATTCGCCGGAAAGATGGCTCTATATGCCGGAGCCATGGACGAACGAATCACGCTTACCATTGCGCAAGAACCCGGGGGCGGAGGAGTAAACGCATGGAGAGTTTCAGAAACGAAAGGGAATGTCGAGAGAGTCGGGAATACAAATTATGCATGGTTTCTTGAAAGCATGCGCCAGTTTTCCGACAGCAATGTCAATCGCCTACCAATCGACCATCATCAGCTTGCAGCACTGGTTGCTCCCCGAGCTCTCCTTATCCTTGGAAATACCGACTATGAATGGCTATGCGATGAATCGGGATACGTTTCAAGTCGGGCTGCAAGAAAAGTATGGGAAACATTCGGAATTGCAGACCGCATGGGTTACTCTATCGAAGGAGGACATCCACATTGCATGCTTCCCCTGAGCCAGTATCCGGAAGTTACGGCTTTCATACGGCGATTTCTACTTGATGACTCAGATATTGATACCAATATCGAGCGAGCCCCGATGTTTGAGAATGTCGATTGGCAGAAATGGGTGCCTTGGTAAACTCAACTTTCTCAAATGAAAGTTGAGGGTTAAGATGGTTATTGATGTTATAAAGGTTATAGATAAAGCGTATCATATTAAACCTTTTTTAAGAAGCTTTGTCAAAATTTAAGATTTGTTTCAGGAACACATTAAAATACCATTAAACAACACAACAATGAAAAAAACGATTTTTTCTATCATCGGCATGATGCTTTCTATCATGGCACTTGCGCAGCCACCTGGCTTCCAGATGCCTCCAATGCCAGAACCTGATTTTGCAGACGTCAACTATGCCGGGGACGATCTTGAGGGTCACCTCCTCGACATCTATCTTCCTCAAGACGGCAAAGAGAAACATCCACTTATCGTGGTGATTTACGGAAGTGCATGGTTTAGCAACAACTTTAAGAAGGCTGCCTACATGTCGCTGGGCAAACCACTTACAGATGCGGGATATGCAGTAGCAACAATCAACCATCGGGCAAGCGGAGAAGCTAAATATCCAGCACAAATTAACGACGTCAAAGGAGCTATACGTCATCTTCGTGCAAATGCAGACAAATACAATCTTGACACATCATTCGTAGGCATTACCGGATTTTCTTCCGGAGGACATCTCTCAGCGATGGCAGGAGTTACTAATGATATGAAAACCCGCACTTCAGGCGATATCACCATAGATGTGGAAGGAAATATAGGTGGAAACCTTGACCAAAGCAGTTCGGTAGATGCTGTTGTAGATTGGTTTGGCCCAGTAGACATGGCAAGAATGGAAAATTGTGAGACGGTCAAGGGTGCAGACTCGCCTGAAGCAGTTCTCATGGGTATAGCCCCAGCAGATTCTCCTGATATGGTAGCACTTATTAGCCCAATAACATACATTTCTGAAAATACTGTGCCTATGCTCGTCATTCATGGCACATCCGACAGTGTAGTTCCGTTCTGTCAGGGAGAAAATTTCTCGGAGGAGCTTAAGAAAGCCGGAAAACTCGTCAAGTTCATTCCGGTTGAAGGTGGAGAACATGGTCCTGTGACCTTTAATGAGGAGACTTTCAAAGAGATGGTAGAATTCTTCAATGCCCAATCAAAACGATAATTGTTTCTTCAGAGTGGAACACGATCCATTCAATGAGGATAAAATAAGGATTGGAGTCCTACCTTCTATAATGCTGATACATAAATATAGTATTTCCCAGAGCTGACTCTTTCAGCTCTGGGAAATGCTACCAAAAATTCATCAATACCGGAGATGCCGAACTGTTATCAAACTATATAAATTTATAAGAATATCATGGCTTATAAGATTTATTATATACTTCCCCTTCTCTTTATCTTTTTATCCGGATGCTCGAAAGATCTGGATTTGGAGTATCACGATATCGAGCCGCTGACAGTGATAGAAGCTGAGCTGACTCAGAATGGTGCCCTGGTCTCCATAACGTCGACTACTCCGATGGATGAGCCTATTGATACCACACGACTTTCGGATGCCAAAGTGACACTGTTTGATCTGACTTCAGGGATTTCTTATTTCCTCTATGCGGACCAGGATGGTTATTTCAGAGATGCCACTCCAGGTATTGCCGGTCATGACTATCGTATCGTAGTAGAAAGAAATGGAAACATCTATGAAATGGTCACACACATGTACCCACCGACAGAAATCGTAGGGCTTGAATTCAATTGGATAAATATGCCATACGATCAAGTGGCAGTGTTGCAAGCACAATATCGCGATAATCCATCTACAGTCCAGGACTGCTATTGGATAAAACTTTACCGCAACGGAGAGATTTATTCCTGGCAGGAGCAAGATGATCGAGGAGCCAACGACGGTGTAGCCACTTTCTTTACCATGACCTCAAGGAGAGATACAGATGAAGAGGAAGACGATGAAGTGCTTTTTGATGGAGATGTCATGACATTCACAGTCACTCAAATTTCAAAGGAAATGCATGACTATCTCGAAGCTCTACAGAATGACAGTAATGGACCTGCCATGTTTTCCGGACCACGTGTCCTTGGATACTTCCTCGCATCGTCCCCCGTCTCCAAATCCATTTCCTTCCACCCCGATGAAATCCCGGAATATAAATAATGTCGCTTGAGAAGAGTGTCTGAAAGAGTCAAAATCTCATTGGATAAGTAATGTATCGTGATTCCTAATTTTTTCTTGCGAATGTCGGAAAAAAATTGTAATTTTGCGTGCTGAAATAATATTTACAGCATGGAGACAAAATACATTTTTGTTACTGGAGGCGTAGTCTCTTCCCTTGGAAAGGGGATTATTTCCTCCTCTCTCGCCTGTCTGCTCAATGCACACGGCTATAGGGTTACAATCCAAAAGTTTGATCCTTACATCAACATTGATCCCGGCACTCTCAATCCTTACGAACATGGCGAATGTTACGTCACAGAAGATGGACACGAGGCTGACCTGGATCTCGGTCACTACGAACGCTTCACAAATGTCCCGACGTCAAGAGCCAATAACGTGACTACAGGCCGAATATATCAAAACGTAATCGACAAAGAGCGTCATGGCGACTATCTCGGAAAGACCGTCCAAATCATCCCCCATATCACCGACGAAATAAAACGCAACGTGAAGCTGCTCGGAGATACTGGAAAGTTTGACTTTATCATAACCGAAATTGGAGGCACCGTAGGAGACATCGAATCCCTTCCTTTCCTTGAAGCTGTGCGCCAACTAAGATGGGAACTCGGAGACAGCGCACTTTGCATCCACCTGACCTATGTTCCATATCTTCATGCTGCTAAAGAACTCAAGACAAAACCGACTCAGCACTCAGTAAAAGAACTTCAGCGTCTTGGTATCCAACCTGACATACTTGTACTCCGCACGGAACATGACATCCCAGAGGGTATGCGTGCTAAAATTGCACAGTTCTGTAATGTGGCAAAGGATTCAGTGATCCAATCCCTTGACTGCCCAAGTATCTATGAAGTGCCTTTGATGCTCCATAGCCAGAATATGGATGAAATTGTTCTTAGAAAGATGCACGTTCCAGTTTATGGCGAACCATTGCTGAAACCTTGGCTCGATTTCGTAGAAAAAATCCATACGGCTGAAAAAATAGTGAATATCGGACTCGTAGGTAAATATGTCGAACTGCAAGATGCCTATAAGTCAATCAACGAAGCCCTCTTTCAAGCAGCCACATATTGTCATCATAAACTGAATCTCATTTATATCCATAGTGAAAAACTTACTGACGAGAACGTTGACGAAATGATGAAAGGCCTTGACGGAGTTATTATAGCGCCCGGATTCGGCAACCGTGGTATTGAAGGAAAATTCGTAGCATTAAAATGGTGTAGAGAAAATGATATTCCTACTTTCGGTATTTGTCTCGGAATGCAATGCATGGTGATAGAATTTGCCCGAAACGTGTTAGGATATAAGGATGCAAACAGCACAGAAATGGATCCCCAGACTAAGCATAACGTCATTGATATGATGGAAGAGCAAAAGCATATCTCGGATATGGGTGGAACGATGCGTCTCGGTGCATACGATTGCCAACTTAAACCAGAAAGCCTCGTAGCTAAAGCATACGGTAAAACAGATATAAAGGAGCGTCATCGCCACAGATATGAATTTAATGATGCCTTCCGTGAGGAATTTGAGAAATCCGGCATGATTTGTGTTGGAGAGAATCCAAAGTCGCATCTTGTGGAAGTGGTGGAGATTCCGGGCAAACGCTGGATGATCGGAACTCAGTATCACCCTGAATACTCGAGCACCGTGCTCAACCCCCACCCACTCTTCCGTTCCTTCATGGAAGCTGCCATACAATATCAAGAAGAAAAAGAAACAAGATAGTATTATAGTCTTTTCCAATTCTTAGACTTATACGACTTATCTGACTAATTAGACTTATTAGACTAATTAGACTTATTAGCCCGATTTGACCTATAAGCATAAAAATAGTAAAAACTAAATCATGGTAAGTGTCAACGATCTGACAATGGAATTTTCTGCACGTCCGATTTTTTCGGACGTGAGTTTCGTCATCAACAAGACTGATAAGATAGGTCTTGCTGGAAAAAACGGTGCAGGCAAATCGACTTTGCTTAAAATCATTGCAGGTCTGCAGCCACCGACTTCCGGAACCATCTCAAAACCCTCGGAGGTCACCATCGGTTATCTTCCGCAGCAAATGAAGTTGGCAGACGACACTTCTATCATCAACGAAGCACGTAAGGCTTTCGCTCATATAGACGAGCACAAGGCGCACCTTGATGAACTCAACAACCAGCTTGCCACACGAACTGACTATGAGAGCGAATCATACGCCAAACTCATAGAAGACATCGAATATCTCAACGACAGGCTTTCGATGGAGGGTGCAGACAATATGGATGCGGAAGTGGAAAAGACTTTGATAGGATTAGGGTTCAGCCGTGAGGATTTCGATCGTCCGACTTCTGAATTTTCAGGAGGTTGGCGTATGCGGGTGGAGTTGGCAAAAATCCTGCTCCAAAAACCGGACCTACTTCTCCTTGACGAGCCTACAAACCATCTTGACATAGAATCAATACAATGGCTTGAACAATTTTTGCAGACAAAAGCAAGAGCTGTGATGCTCGTCAGTCACGACCGCGCATTCCTGGACAATGTGACTAAAAGAACCATTGAAATCTCATGCGGTAAGGCATACGATTATAAGGTAAGTTATACTCCTTATATAGAGTTAAGGAAAGAGCGAGTCGAGCAACAAATGCGCGCATACGAGAATCAACAAAAACAGATAGCAGATATAAAAGCGTTCATCGAACGATTCCGGTATCAAGCTACAAAAGCAATCCAAGTCCAGAGCCGTATTAAGCAACTGGAAAAGATAGTTCCAATTGAGGTGGATGAAGTTGATAACTCCCGCTTACGTTTAAAATTTCCACCGGCGCCTCGTTCGGGAGATTTCCCTCTGATTCTTGAGAATGTTGGAAAAGCTTACGGCGACCATCAGGTGTTTGACCATGCTGAATTCAGAATACGCAGAGGTGAAAAGGTTGCTTTTGTAGGTAAGAATGGTGAAGGTAAATCCACTCTCGTAAAGTGTATAATGGGAGAAATTGACCATACGGGGATGCTTAAGCTTGGCCATAACGTCAAAATTGGATATTTTGCCCAGAATCAGGCTCAACTTCTTGATGAGAATCTAACTGTATTCGAGACTATAGATAATGTTGCAGTGGGCGACATAAGATTGAAGATTCGGGATATCTTAGGTGCTTTTATGTTTGGAGGAGAGGCTTCTGATAAGAAAGTGAAAGTGCTCTCCGGCGGTGAAAAGACACGATTGGCGATGATAAAGCTTCTTCTGGAGCCGGTCAATTTTCTAATCCTTGACGAACCTACCAACCATCTTGATATTAAAACCAAAGATATACTAAAAGAGGCAATCCGCGACTTTGATGGCACAGTCATCATTGTGAGCCATGACCGTGACTTCCTTGATGGTCTTGTGGAAAAGGTTTATGAATTCGGAGGAGGAAAAGTGAAGGAAAATCTTGGCGGCATCTACGACTTTCTGCGTTCAAAGAATCTTGAAAATCTCCGTGATCTTGAATTGACTAAATCCCCAACAGGAAATGAGAAAAAAACTTCTCAAGAATCTTTATCATCTTTGGAAGCCTTATCAAAGACAAGTCAATCAGAGCCCGTTCAGTCTCAAAATTCAGCTAAACTCACATACGCTGAACAGAAAGCGAAGGAAAAGATAGTCAAAAAAGCAGAGAAGAAGGTAAAGGAAGCAGAAGAAGAGATATCTCGCCTTGAAGCTCTTCAAAAGGAAATTGAAGATAAGATCTCAGCCGGAGACACTTCACAAGAGACACTTGAAGCGTACGCAAAGGCTCAGAAAGACCTTGAAAATGGAATGTCTGTATGGGAATTGGCTACTATGGAGCTCGAAGAACTCCAATGAATAGTGAATAATAAATTTCAGATGTCTCTGATAACTCTGATAACTCTGAGATCTCTGACAACTCTGATAACTCTGAGATCTCTGATAACTCTGATAACTCTGAGATCTCTGACAACTCTGATAACTCTGAGATCTCTGACAACTCGAAAACTCGAAAACTCGAAAACTCGAAATCCAGACAACTCGAAAACTCGAAAACTCGACAACTCGACAACTTAAACTCTGACAACTATGCCACACGGAATAAAAAAAGAGAATTTAGATCAAACAATATCTCCAAAAGAGGATTTTTATCAGTATTGTAATGGAGGATGGATGAAAGAGCATCCTTTGACAGGAGAATATTCGCGTTTCGGAATGTTTGACTTCCTTCGGGAGCAAGCCCGAGATCAATTGAAAGATCTTATTTTGAATCTTGCCGAACATGAGGATGCACAGACTCCAGGAACCGTCGCCCAAAAAGTGATTGACCTCTTTGCTTTGGGTATGGATGAGATGCGTCTTAATGAAGAGCGACATAAGCCGTTGATTCCATTACTTGAAAAGATTGAAAATGCAGATACTTCCAAAATGGAAGAACTCCTCGCATGGCAACACTTAGGAATCGGTGGAAGTTTCTTTGGAACGGGAGTGGGAACAGATGCCATGAACTCAGACATGAATATTCTTCATATTGGAGAAGTTGGGCTCGGTCTTGGCGATCGTGATTATTATTTGGAAGAAAGTGAGCAGAATGCAAAGATATTAGATGCATATCATACCTACGTGAAAAGAGCAATGGAACTCATCGGATATGACGAAGAGGCTCAAGAACGAGTATGGAAAGCCGTCATAAAACTTGAGACAGAGTTTGCTAAGAATAAAATGCCACGCGAAGACAGACGAGATCCAAGGAAAAGATATAATCTTATGACCATCGAGGAAATAAAGTCAAAATTTCCTCAGTTCGATTGGGATAAATATTTCAATTTATTGGGCCTCGAAAATGTTGACAAAGCTAATGTAGCAAATCCTGCTTTCACGCAATTCATCACATCATACATTCCTACCCTTTCTCCGCAAGATATTAAGGATTATATGACGTTCGAAACTGTCAATGATGCCACAAACCTTCTCAGTGATGATTTCATCAATGCAAGCTTCGAACTATATGGAAGAGTGATGAGCGGCACCGAAGAACTAAAACCTCGATGGAAACGCTCAATGGCCATTCCTAACTCTATGCTCGGAGAGGCAGTCGGAAAACTCTATGTAGAAAAATATTTTCCGGAGGAAAACAAGGAATATATGAAAAATCTTGTTGAAAACCTTCGAAAAGCATTGGGAAAGCACATACAAAACTTATCTTGGATGAGTGACGAAACAAAAGCCAAGGCTCTTGAAAAACTTGACACTTTCACAGTGAAAATAGGTTATCCTGACAAATGGAAAGACTATTCCGAGATTCACATTGACCCCAAGAAATCATATCTTGAGAATGTCCTCGAGGCTTCTAAATGGTATGTGAAAGACAATTATTCCAAAATGAACAAACCTGTGGATAAGGATGAGTGGCACATGACTCCTCAGACAGTCAATGCATACTACAATCCGACAACTAACGAAGTTTGCTTTCCCGCTGCTATTTTGCAACCACCGTATTTTGACCCGACAGCTGACGATGCGCTTAATTATGGTGCAATCGGAGTCATTATCGGTCATGAAATGACTCACGGTTTTGATGACAGTGGTCGTCAGTTTGACAAAAATGGCAATCTTTCTGAATGGTGGACATCAGAAGATGCCGATCGATTCAAGGCACTTGCCGATAAACTAGTAGATCAGTTTGATGCCATTGAAGTGGCGCCTGGAGTGCATGCTAACGGACGTTTCACTCTTGGAGAGAATATCGCTGACCAAGGTGGATTGAGAATTGCTTTGACCGCTTACCTTGACATTCAGAAAGACAAGAAGATGGAAGATATCGATGGTTTTTCTCCACTTCAGAGATTCTATATTGCATACGCCAATGTTTGGGCAGGCAATATAAGGGAAGAGGAGATACAACTCAGCACTAAGACGGATCCCCATTCTCTTGGAAAACTTCGTGTTAATGCAACGCTTAAAAACATTGATGAGTTCTTTACAGCATTTGGAATGAAGGAAGGCGACAAGATGTGGCGACCGGATGAAGAAAGGGTTGTGATATGGTAAAAGAAGAATATGGGCTGATTGGTAAGACTTTGAGCCATTCGTTTTCAGCAAAATATTTTAATGAAAAGTTTGAGAGAGAAGGTATAGAGGCTCATTATGACCTCTATCCTCTTTCAAATATCGATCTTTTGCCAGAACTTATCAACGGACATCCCTTACTTAAAGGACTCAATGTGACCATTCCATACAAAGTAGATGTGATTAAATATCTTGATGAGCTGAGTGAAGAAGCCCAAGGAATTGGAGCGGTGAATGTCATTAAGATTACAAGAAATGATGAGACAGGACGCACCTTCTTAAAGGGATACAATTCAGATGCGTATGGTTTTACGGAGTCAATGAAGGACGTTCTCAAAAATGCCGGGTATTTTAATGAAGTTGTTAAAGAGGAACGACCACTTGCCTTAGTGCTTGGGACTGGAGGAGCGTCAAAAGCCATAACATGGTCTATGCATAATCTTGGCTTTAATACTCAACTTGTCGGTCGTGTGCATCGGGATAATTGTTTGTCATACGAAGAATTGAGTCCAGAGATAGTTTACGGTGCAAAAGCTATCATTAATTGTACTCCCCTTGGCACGAGTCCTGATATAAATACAGCTGCTCCTTTTCCATATCAATATCTCCATAAAGGTCAAATTTGCTTCGACCTTGTATATAATCCTGCAGAAACTCTTTTTATGAAGATATGCAAAGCTCATGGATGTATAGTCAGCAACGGATTGGAAATGCTACGTCTTCAAGCAGTTGGAGCTTGGAATATTTGGAATGACTAAGGGACCACTGATTCCTATGCTTTCCCTTGGAGTGGGTATTGTTATTTCCAAGGCAATGGAGCTATCATTGTTTTGGGGAGCTTTACCCATTGTCTTGGCAATTACTCTTTATCTTTTTTTGCTTAGGGCCTCTAATGATCCGGTAGTTACTTTTAAGCTTGGCAAATGGCATTTTGTCTGGGTCGTGCTTCTCTTTTTGGGGATTGGTATGACAGATGAAGCACTTTCTCGTCCACAAACGATTGAAAAAAGTTTCGGAGGAGAAGTGCCCGAATACCTTAGTTGTGAAGTCACCGGGGTTCTTACTAAGACGTATGGAGAAAGAGTCGATGTAATAATTGAGAGCACAAATGGGGCAAAGGCAAGGATAAGGACTGGAGTGACAGAACTTTCACCTGGCGATATTATCAAGATTCCATCCAATCAGCTCAAAAATATTAAAGCTGACACCACTGAAATCGGAAGAAAAATCATGCCGATGATGAAAGCTGCCGGTATATTCTATACAGGTAGAGTTTCTCCCCAGAGAATCGAAGTGACTGGAAGGAGTAAAAAGCTTCGCTATTTTTTTATTGAAATCAGAGAAGATATTGAGACAAGAATAGAAAGAAGCCATCTGTCAAAATCTACTTCCGATTTCCTTAAAGCTATTCTGATGGGAGACAAAACCGGACTTGATGAGCAGACCCGATTGACATTTGCTCAAGGCGGTATAGCTCACATGCTTGCTTTAAGTGGACTGCATATTGGGATTTTAGCAGGATTTCTTATACTGCTCTTGACGCCGATAAAACTTATTGGGCGGTATAAATGGGGCTATATGGCAGCTTTAGTGATTCTTTGGCTATATGTAGCTGTTACTGGCTTTGCATATTCTTCAGTGAGAGCCTGCATTATGACTACTTTTGCATTCATAGGGATCATAGCTGAGAGAAAGAATTTTGCCGGGAATGCATTATGTTCGACTTGCCTATTGATATTACTTTTTGATCCTGGAGCTCTTTTTGATTCAGGTTTTCAATTGAGTGTAGTTTGTGTAGGCGCACTTATAGCTTTTGCATCTCCATTGAATCCCATAGGACATAGGCATCATCCTACTCTTTTTTACATTTGTGGATCAATAATTGCTACTATTGTTGCGACTGGAGCATCTTGGGTATTGACATCCTACTACTTCTCCCAGATTCCGTTGATGTTTCTTCCTACCAACTTGATGCTTCTCCCCGTTCTTCCCTATTACCTATCAATCGGGACAATTTATACAGCTTTGCTATGCATGGGATTTGAGATAAGATGGATTGGTAAGCTTCTTGATTATGGCTACGAATTCTTTCTAAACGGGAGTGAAATATTATCCGGAGGTTCGGATTTTGTAATAGATCATCAGGTGCCTCTTTGGGTAGTCCTCGCATGGCTATCTCTTCTTGCTATTGCAGCCTTAATATTACATAGAAAAAACTTTACCTAATGCAATTCATTATTTTTAAATGAGAGCAACTATAGAATTTTTAGAAGATAGATTTCATCGATACAACCGAGATATTTTTGGGAATGTGCTTCCTACGCCTCTTATGCATATTTCTCAGGCAAGGTCGTTCATGGGGCAATTCAAAGTGGAACGACATACGGCGCTTCTTCGAAAGACTAAAGAGGTCTATCATCTTACTTTAAGCAATAGATATGATCTTGATGAAGCTGTTCTGGAAGATGTAGTGATACATGAAATGATACATTATATCATTCACTATAAAAAGATTAAAGATACTTCGAGTCATGGCAGGCATTTCCGAGAATTGATGACAGAAATCAATCGCCGATTTGGCAGACATATTACGGTAAGTCATCGATGCTCAAAGACCGAACTAGAAAGTGACTCAGCTAAGGCTCACTCAATTGTATGCCTGTGCACTATGACGGATGGGCGAAAATTAGTATGCCGTGTATCACAAAGCAAGGTATTTGAAATTCACCGAGCATTTCAAGAATGGGACTTAGTAGAAAAAGAAGAATGGTATTGGGTCTATGGAAATTACTTCAACCGTTATCGGAGAGTGCTTACTCCAAGACTTTTCTCAGTTGATAAAGAAGGCTTGGAGACCATCGCCTCAGGCACATTGCTTGAATTTGCAGAAGTATCAGGGGGTAGAACCATTTTGCGCCCAGCAGGACGTATTGTGCGCTGAAAACCGGCTTTCCTATACTCCTCATGATTAAGAGGATAATGCAGAAGCTGGATACTATCAATAAGTATCCTATTTGCTGGATTTCGGAAATCAGCAATAGCAAAAACACGGTTGACGGTTAAAGTAGAATCGGTCTGTAGAGATAGTTCTGACCATTTGTCAAAACTTGTATTTGATATCCTATAGATTTCAGATGTACCGTTTTCATAGTCTACTCCAAGTGAAAGGCTTCGTGAAGAGGCCCCTTCTACAATCATCTTCCAAGTAAGTTTGTCGCCTGGAGCCAGTTCTGTGACAGGAATTTCTACAATCAAACCATCGGTAAGGGATTTATCGTCAAGTACGAAATGACGGCTATATGGCCAAAGGTCGGCAGAGGAACCTTCGTTTTCCGTTTCCCCTGCCGCCCTTGCATATTTTAATTGTCTCTTATTGAGCTCGACATCAATCTTTTTATACAATTTTGGATACTCATCCATATTCCTGCCATACCATGCAAGAGTACTATCCATCTCCTCGACTGTCACTCCATGTTGCATAAGAATGCCTCTTCCGAGCATTTCATGATCTTTGCCATTCAAATAATCGTGTGAATTACCGGAACGCTCGTAAGCTTCAGCAATCTGCAGGTCTACCATCACCTTCACCATTTTATCCTCACTGAGGATATTCTTCGGGCGTTTGGAGCATCCTGCTGAGAGCAGAAGGACTGAAATCATTATGTAGAGACATTTCTTATACATACTTTTTATAATGCATAATTCATAATGCATAATTCATAATTAGTTCTATCACGCAAAACCAGTTTTTTTGTCGCCGTCAAGCAATTATAATAAAATTTATGAGATTATGCAAAATTTTAATATTAGCGAATTTAGTTATCTGCATCAACCTTTTTCGCACTGTCGAAGACTGCGTTGAAGGCCTTCGTGCAGTCTGACGAGAAGAAGATGATGAGGAGAGCTACGCCCACACAAATGGAGGCGTCGGCAATGTTGAAGATATATTGGAAGAATTCATATTCCTTTCCTCCTATGCCTGGCATCCAAGAGGGCCAAGTGAACGAGAAAAATGGGAAATAGAGCATATCCACTACCCTTCCTTCAAACCATCCCGCATATCCTCCACCAGAAGGGAAAAGGACAGCATGTTGCGGAGGAAAAGGATTATTGAAAATCTCTCCATAGAAGACACAATCAAATATATTCCCGGCTGCCCCCGCAGTAATTAATGCACAGGCTATAAAGAAACCCTTGCGAAGGTTTGTGACAGAAAGAGCTTTCTTGATAAACCAAATGAAGAATATTACCGCAGCGATTCTGCCAAAAGTAAGTAAGAACTTATTGAAAAGCTCCATACCGAATGCCATGCCATTGTTTTCAATAAACTTGATCTGAAACCAAGGAAACACTTCGTATGCCTCACCAAGATAGAAATGGGTCTTCACATAGAATTTGACTACCTGGTCGCTAATCACGACTAAGAGCATCACTATAGCGACCAGCCACCCTGTAGTCAGCACAGGGTGGCGGCTATTATTGTTAAACTTATCTGTCATATCTTTCAACGCACTACGTTGGCGAGAATCTTCATGCCATCGATATCCAATTCCTTGGCTGGAGCGGGCACTTCCGCGGCAAGTTCAATGGAATCAGCAAGCACCTGAGAAGCGATATAATCCTTATATTCTTTCAGACATTCAGCTACTTCCGGATTATCAGAGAGCACAACCTTTACGCGATCAGTGATAGCAAAATCAGACTCTTTACGGATATTCTGTATTCTATTGATTAGGTCGCGAGCGAGGCCCTCGTTGCGTAGTTCATCAGTGACGGTCACATCGAGTGCAACGGTGACATTTCCTTCATTGGCAACCAGCCAACCGGGTACATCTTCCGGAATAATCTCAACATCTTCAAGAGTCACTACAGGAGTTCCACTGATTTCCGGGAATTCGATCTTTCCTTCACGTTCGAGGAGTGCAATCTGTTCGGAAGTCATAGTTGAAATAGCCTTACCAAGGTCTTTCATCACC
Source organism: uncultured Sangeribacter sp. (assembly GCA_964634905.1). Classification (GTDB taxonomy): domain Bacteria; phylum Bacteroidota; class Bacteroidia; order Bacteroidales; family Muribaculaceae; genus Lepagella. The sequence goes on along the minus strand of CAZWJO010000027.1, from coordinate 4,661 downwards.
TTGCCATAGCGAGGTCCAAGTTTCTTGAAGTCAGCTTTCACTTTCTTCACGAGTCCAGACTCCTCATTGTCGACAATCTTGACTTCCTTAACGTTGACTTCAGCGGCTACAAGCGAGGCAATCGCATCCAAATCTGCCTTCTGAGATGCATCGATTGCAGGCACGAGAAGTTGGCTGAGTGGTTGACGCACTTTGATGTTCACTTTCCTACGAAGAGCAAGCACGAGTGAAGTGGCCACCTGAGCAAGTGCCATACGGCGTTCAAGAGCCGGGTCAACGAGAGCTGGATCACTAACAGGGAAATCAGCAAGATGCACGGATGCATAGCCATCCCCCTCCTCAGCTGAGGCAGTCAGGTCGCTATAAAGACGGTCTGCATAGAAAGGTGAGAATGGAGCCATGAGCAAAGCGACAGTCTTTAGGCATGTGTAGAGAGTCTGATAAGCAGCAAGTTTGTCTGCATCCATTTCCCCAGCCCAGAAACGCTTACGGTTGAGACGCACGTACCAGTTAGAGAGATTGTCGTTGACGAATGTCTCAATAGCACGGGCAGCCTTTGTCGGCTCATAATCGTCAAGGTCTTTCTCTACTTCAGCTATTAGCGAATTGAGCAAAGAAAGAACCCATCGGTCGATTTCCGGACGATCCTTAACAGGCACCTGAGCCTCATCGCCTGTGAAACCATCTACGTTAGCATATTGAGCGAAGAACTTATAAGTATTATAGAGAGTAGAGAAAAGTTTACGGCTTACTTCCACTACCCCATCTTCATCATACTTAAGGTTGTCCCAAGGAGACGAGTTTGAAATCATATACCAACGCACCGGGTCGCTACCGAATTTCTCAATATTGCCGAAAGGATCGATGGCATTGCCGAGTCGTTTACTCATCTTATTCCCTTTCTTATCAAGCACGAGACCGTTGGAAATCACAGCCTTATAACTTACGGAATCAAACACCATACCAGCGATAGCATGGAGAGTGAAGAACCACCCACGAGTCTGGTCGACACCCTCAGCTATGAAATCGGCAGGATAGATTTCATGGGTATCAAGAGCATCTTTATTTTCAAATGGATAGTGGCATTGAGCGTACGGCATGGCTCCTGAATCAAACCAAACGTCAATAAGGTCGAGTTCGCGTTTCATGGGTCGACCTGTAGGAGATACCAAAGTTATCTCGTCTACGTATGGACGGTGCGGATCGATTTTATCATAATTTTCCTTTGAGAAGTCACCAGGTTTAAAGCCTTTAGCCGCAAAAGGATTTTCTTTCATCACGCCAGCCTTCACTGCTTTCTCGATTTCGTCGTAGAGTTCTTGATAGCTGCCGATGCAGATTTCTTCCTTGCCATCTTCTGTGCGCCAGATTGGGAGTGGAGTACCCCAATATCGAGAACGGCTGAGATTCCAGTCCTGGACATTCTCAAGCCATTTGCCAAAGCGTCCCGTGCCGGTTGCTTCCGGTTTCCACTTGATAGTCTTGTTGAGTTCGATGAGACGTTCGCGAGCCTGGGGTGTGCGGATAAACCAGCTGTCGAGCGGGTAATACAAGATGGGTTTATCAGTACGCCAACAATGAGGATAATTATGTATGTGCTTTGCAATGCTGAAAACTTCTCCAGTTTGCTTCATCTCCATGCAGAGGACTACATTTAGGTCTTCTGCTTTGTTTGCAGCAGCTTCATCATATTTCCCTCTTTCGTTGAATTTAGGATCGTAAGCATTCTTGACATAGTCGCCCGCATGCTTAGAATAAAGCTCAATGTTGACGCATTTTTCTATAAATTCAGGAGCGAGTTCGTCAAGAGTATAGTACTTACCGGTCAGGTCTACCATAGGTCGGGTGTCACCTTTCTTGTTTATCATATAGAGAGCTGGGATACCGGCAGCCTTTGCAACCTTAGCGTCGTCAGCTCCAAATGTAGGAGCAATGTGAACAATACCTGTACCATCCTCAGTTGTCACATAATCGCCAGGGATTACACGGAAGGCCTCTTCAGCGATTTCCACAAAACGGTCGGCCCCAACTTCATAGCATTTCTCAGGATGAGCGGAAGCATATTGCTTAACATAGTCAGGTGCAAATTCATTGACCTTTTCAGTTGGTTTTACCCATGGCATTAACTGAGAATAATGCATACCAACAAGGTCAGAACCTTTCCAACGGCCTACGATTTCGTATGGAAGCACTTTGTCGCCATGCTTATAATCACCAAGTGGAAGCTTTGCGCCTTCAGGTTTGAAGTATGTATTCACGAGCACTTCTGCCATTACCACTGTAATTGGATCACCAGTGTATGGATTGAATGTGCGGATTGCTACATAATCGAATTTAGGGCCTACGCAGAGAGCCGTGTTTGAAGGAAGAGTCCAAGGTGTAGTGGTCCAAGCCATGAAGAAAGGTTCACCCCAGCCAGTCATCTCATCCTTCGGATCGAGCACCTTAAAGAGAGCTGTTGCAGTTGTGTCCTTGACGTCGCGGTAGCAACCAGGTTGGTTCAATTCGTGGCTTGACAATCCGGTTCCGGCTGCAGGAGAATATGGTTGGATAGTATATCCTTTATATAGGTATCCTTTTTTGTAGAGTTGACGTAAAAGCCACCAGACGGATTCGATGTATGAGTTATCGTATGTGATATATGGATTGTCAAGATCAACCCAATAACCCATCTTGTGCGTCAGGTCGGTCCACTCCTTAGTATATTTCATCACCTCACGTCGGCAAGCAGCGTTGTATTCCTCAACGGAGATTTTCTTACCGATGTCTTCTTTTGTGATTCCAAGAGTCTTTTCAACACCCAGCTCGACGGGTAGACCATGAGTATCCCAACCAGCTTTACGCTTTACATGGTAACCCTTCATAGTTTTGTATCGGCAGAAGATATCTTTTATTGTACGTGCCATAACATGGTGGATACCGGGCATACCGTTAGCGGATGGAGGTCCTTCGTAGAAGACGAATGTAGGACAGCCTTTACGAACATCCATAGATGTCTCGAAGAGATTATGCTTATCCCAAAGCTCAAGCATCTCCTTATTGACGTTGGATAGATTGAGTGGGGTTGAATATTCTTTGAATTTTTTCATATTATTTGAGTTGTCAGTTTTCAGTTGTCAGTTTTCATTTGCCAGTTGTCAGTTTGGGAGGATATTTCTAGGTTTATCTTGATTTATCCAGATTTATCTCTTCATCATTTCAGCTTTCCGCCTTTTACTCCTCCTTTGCCACCTCCTCCGAGGGCGAATATATTACGATCGTAGCTGAAAGTTTTGCGTTCCATTTCACGTTTACGTTTGAGTGCGAGTTGTACAAGCTTATCCATTAGATCAGTAAATTTAATTCCAGTAGCTTCCCAAAGATAGTATGAAAGGGATCCGGGGATAGTGTTGATTTCATTGACGTAGATATTACCATCTTTTTCGTCGATCATCACATCTACACGGCTTACTCCGTGGCATGAAAGGACACGGAAGGTTTCGCAAGCGAGGTGTTGGACTTGTTCTGATGTTTCCTTAGGAAGGTCGGCAGGAATTCTCTTTTCACTGGCAGCCATACCTTCGTTACCACCACGGTATTTCTCGTCGTAGCTTAGAAAATCTCCTTTTGAGATTGGTTCTTCGCATACGGATGGTTGATAGTCATCGCAATCGCCAAGGACAGAGCAGTTAATTTCCTTCATCTTCTCGAGCATGTGCTCAACGATAATGCGCTGTGAGAAACGGCATGCAGTGTCAACTTTATCAATGAGAGATTGACGATCGGCAGCCTTACCTATACCAACACTTGAACCGAGATTGGCAGGCTTTACAATCACTGGATATCCAATCTTTGTTTCTATCTTCTCGATCAGTTCATCACGTTTGCGGCTCCATTCTTTGTCTGTGAACCATACATAGTCAACAACGGGCACACCTGATTCGCGAAGGATCATCTTCATCGTGATCTTATCCATTCCGTTAGCCGAACTAAGTGTATTACATCCAGCGAATGGGATACCAATTGTTTCGAGGAGACCTTCGAAGACGCCGTCTTCTCCATTTGTGCCATGAAGGACAGGGATGGCTACGTGAAGTTGGGCAACGACCGGGTCTTTCTTTGAAAAGAGGCCGCCTTTGGTGTTGACTCGATAAAGATTGAAATCTCCGTATTCCGGACGCATGAATACTTCCTCTGCATTGGCTACAAGAGAGTTCAAGTCGCGATAGTTGCGGATATTCAGAAGATTATCGCCTGTGTACCAACGACCTTGCTTTGAGATGTAGATCGGGATTAAGTTGTATTTTTCCTGATTGAACGCACTGATGGCTTGTAGTGCAGAGATGACGGAAATCTCGTGCTCCACGCTACGGCCACCGAAAAAAACTGCTACGTTAGTTTTCATAATCAGTTGTTTGACTTTTAGAAACTCATCAAAATCGGGATGTGCCTCCTTATCTTGGATGCTCAGTCCCTAACAAACTGCAAAATTAATAAAAAACACTGAGAAACGGAAATTTTTCATCAAAATTCAACAATTTATGTCTAAGAAGTGCTCTATAATCGCAAAGCTTCTGAGTATTGATTATTTAACAGTAACCTGTCTATAGGTTCGGTATTAGCATACATCGACACACTCCGACTTCATCTGAAATATATTTATTCTAAAGTTGGCTCGATTT
>CAZWJO010000026.1:27781-30255 GCA_964634905.1 uncultured Sangeribacter sp. | reverse complement strand
TCCGGGCTGAGACGCAATAAATAGAAAATCAACCCATAGGGCTGAGAGATAAAAAATAAGAAATAATAATTGAAAAACACAATAAAAATTATGGAAGAAAACAAAGTTATTGAAGAGACTGTAACCGAGACTGAGAATGCAGCATCCTCAGCACCCGAATATACCGGCACACACCGCGCAGGTTTTGTCAACATCGTAGGCAACCCTAATGTAGGTAAGTCTACGCTTATGAACGACCTTGTCGGAGAGCGCATATCAATCATCACATCAAAGGCACAGACTACAAGGCATAGAATAACAGGCATTGTCAACACCCCCGAATATCAGATCGTCTTCAGCGACACTCCGGGAGTCTTGAAACCTAAATATAAACTTCAAGAATCCATGTTGGAATTCTCTGAGGGCGCACTTACGGATGCCGATATTCTTCTTTATGTCACTGACGTAGTTGAAGACCCGGAGAAACACAAGGATTTCCTTGACCGTGTGGCTAAAGAGACAGTTCCTGTACTCCTCGTGATCAACAAGGTAGACCTTTTGAAAAACAATGAGGAGCTTGAGGCACTCGTAGATGCCTGGAAGAAGCGTCTTCCCAATGCAGAGATTTTCCCAATCAGCGCAATACAGAATTTCAATGTGGAGAATCTTAAGAACCGCATCGTCGAGCTTCTTCCACCGTCACCACCATTCTTCGGAAAGGATGCTTTGACCGATAAACCAATGCGATTCTTCGTCACAGAGATAATCCGCGAAAAACTTCTCTTGAATTATGACAAGGAGATTCCTTATTCAGCGGAAGTGCTTGTGGAGAAATTTGAAGAGAAGGAAAATTCCATCCATATCATGGCAGTCATCTACGTAGAGCGTGACACCCAAAAGGGCATCATCATCGGTAAAGGGGGCGAGAAGATCAAGAAAGTCGGAATCGCCGCTCGTCAGGATATAGAGAAATTCTTCGACAAGAAAGTCTACCTTGAGCTCTTCGTCAAGGTAGAAAAAGACTGGAGAAACCGCGAGAATAAACTTAGACAATTTGGATACATCGAATAAAATGCATAATTCATAATGCATAATGCATAATAAGCTACGCAGTTAATATAATCGCAGTTAATCTAATTATGCATTATGAATTATGCATTATGAATAGATAGAATTATGAGCAAGTTAGTAGCAATAGTAGGGCGGCCGAACGTGGGAAAGTCCACGCTCTTCAACCGTTTGACGCAGACTCGGGCCGCCATTGTAGATGATACTTCGGGCACTACACGCGACCGGCAGTATGGAAAGGTAGATTGGGATGGTCAAGAATTTTCAATCGTCGATACGGGCGGTTGGGTGGTAAATTCCGACGACGTGTTTGAGGAGGAAATCAACAAGCAAGTGCATATCGCCATCGAAGAGGCTGACGTGATCCTCTTCGTAGTGGATGCTTCGGTAGGAGTGACTGACCTTGACGACAAGGTAGCGGAAATACTTCGTCGCAGCAAGAAGCCTGTCATAGTTGTCGCCAACAAGGAAGATAAGAGTGACTCGAAATATAATGTAGCTGAATTTTATTCCCTTGGTCTTGGAGACCCAATTGAGGTGTCTTCAGCCAACGGATCAGGCACAGGCGACCTCCTTGACGAAATAATCAAGGATTTCCCTGACACTCCTGACAAAGAAGAAACAGAGGAAAACATCGCCAAGTTTGCCATCGTCGGCAGACCGAATGCCGGCAAATCATCGCTTATCAATGCCTTCATCGGCGAGGAAAGGCATATAGTGACTGATATAGCCGGGACAACACGCGACTCCATATATCATCGATATAATAAGTTCGGGTTTGACTTCTATCTTGTGGACACCGCCGGCATCCGCAAAAAACAGAAAGTGAATGAAGACATCGAGTATTACTCTGTAATACGTTCGATACGCGCTATCGAGGCTTCTGATGTCTGCATACTGATGATCGATGCTACTCGAGGCATTGAGGGTCAGGATGGCAACATCTTCTCCCTTATCCAAAAGAACAAGAAGGGACTCGTGGTTTGTGTCAACAAATGGGATCTTGTGGAAGACCGGAGCTTAGAGGCGCAGAAGAGATATGAAGCAGCCATAAGGGGTAAGTTTGCTCCTTTCACCGACTTCCCGATTATCTTTGCCTCCGCATTGACCAAGCAACGTATCTATAACGTTCTTGAGACGGCTGTCAAGGTATATGAAAACCGAAAGCGTATCATACCGACATCCCAGCTCAACACATATATGCTTGAGGAAATCGCAGTGACACCTCCACCAAGCAACAAGGGTAAATTTGTGAAGATCAAATATGTCACGATGCTTAAGGATTCCATCATCCCTACATTCGTATTCTTCTGCAACCTACCGCAGTGGGTTAAGGAGCCTTATCGCCGCTTCTTGGAGAATAAGATACGTGCAAAATGGGATTTCCATGGGACTCCGATACAAATTTTCATGCGAGAGAAATAAGT
>CAZWJO010000026.1:5897-27681 GCA_964634905.1 uncultured Sangeribacter sp. | reverse complement strand
GCTTCTGCCGATGGTTTCCGACGTAATCCAAAATTAGTGCATGAGTTCTACAATCAACGTCGGCACGACTTGCTGAGGGCAGAGCCGAATGCAGCCCACCGTGCGCTTGTGGAGCTTGAGAAGGACTATGACGTCTATATCATCACACAAAACGTGGATGACCTCCATGAGCGTGCAGGATCGAAGAATATCCTTCATCTCCACGGAGAGTTGATGAAGATTCGCTCTATCATCCACCCGGAATATGTAGAGACCCTTACACCGGATAACCTCGACACTACTCCAGCGACCAGAGGAGCCAACGGTGACTTGATGCGCCCCCATATAGTCTTCTTCCAGGAAGCAGTGCCAAACATTGAGAAAGCGATGCAGCTGGCTCACGAGGCAGATATTTTCTGCGTCATAGGCACAAGTTTAGCCGTCTATCCGGCTGCCGGACTCATCTACAGTGTGCGACCTGGAGTTCCAATATATTATATTGACCCGAATCCAGCCTCAACCCCAAATCTATCTGATATCACGGTGATAGCTGAGCCAGCAACCAAAGGAGTTGAAACTTTAGCGAAGCTACTTCATGCCAGTGAACAGTGAACAGTGGATAGTGAACAGTGAATAGTGTATAATGAGTCTCTTCGATTGGAATCGGAGAGGCTCTTCTTTTTAAAGCGGTTCAAATTATAAGTAACGCCCCTCCGGGGCTTGATAAAAATGAGAGCATTTCACCCCGAGCTACGCTCGGGGTGAACAAGATTGACAGCCCCCCGGGCTTATTTGAACCGCATTGGCTCTTCTGTTTAATTCTCTATTAAGATTCAGAGTTTTCGGAGTTATGATAGCACATTGAGTTATATGATTAAAAAAATTGCACATTATTGTATATATGCGCAAATTATTAAATTTTGTTAAACCTAATAGACAAATGGCAAATGTTAAGGATTTTTTGCTTATCTTTGTGGTTGTAAACAAAAGCAAATAGTCATTTGCAATCATTCGAGAATTTAACATCATAAAAACATAGCTAAACAAATGGCAAAAATTCAAGGAGCCGTCACCGTCAACAAGGAGCGGTGTAAAGGATGCAATCTGTGTGTGGTCGCCTGTCCGACCGACACCTTGTCGCTTCAGCCGTATGAAGTAAACGACCGTGGATATCACTTCGCCTACATGTCAAATCCAGAGGCTTGTATAGGGTGCTGCAGCTGCGCACTGGTTTGTCCGGATGCCTGCATAGAGGTCTACCGAGTGAAAATAGACTAAATTATTCAACTTTTGTAAACGAAAGTTGTGGGTTAAAAAAGGTCAATGGGTTAAAGGGTTTATTTCCATACTGAAAAACTTGCAGCCACTTTATCAAAAGCCCATAGAGCCGGTGAAAAAATAAAATATCTTAACGGAAAAAACAAACATTTCATCAAATGGAAGAAATAAAACTTATGAAGGGGAATGAGGCGATTGCCCATGCAGCCATCCGCTATGGATGTGACGGCTACTTCGGCTATCCAATCACCCCCCAATCAGAGGTGCTCGAGACACTCGAGTCACTTATGCCATGGGAAACCACTGGCATGGTAGTGGTCCAGGCAGAATCTGAAGTAGCGGCCATCAACATGGTCTACGGCGGAGCAGCTACGGGCAAAGCCGTCATGACATCTTCGTCGTCACCAGGCGTGAGTCTCAAGCAGGAAGGTATCTCCTATATAGCGGCTTCATCACTTCCCGCATTGATACTCAACGTAATGCGTGGTGGCCCGGGCCTCGGTACCATCCAGCCATCTCAAGCCGACTATTTCCAAGCTGTAAAGGGTGGCGGCCACGGCGACTATCATCTGATAGTGCTTGCACCATCGACAGTGCAGGAAATGGCTGATTTCGTAGGTCTTGGCTTTGACCTTGCTTTCAAATACTGCAACCCTGCGATGATCCTTGCAGACGGCATCGTGGGGCAGATGATGGAGAAAGTCGTGCTTCCCGAGCAGCGTCCACGTCGCACAGATGAAGAAATACGTCAGCAATGCCCATGGGCTATAACCGGGCGTCATGGTCGCCGCAAACGCAATATCGTCACTTCCCTTGAGTTGGAATCAGACAAAATGGAAGTTATCAACGACAAGCTCCAGGCAAAATATCGCGAAATCGAGGCAAACGAGACCCGCTGGGAAGAAATAGACACAAAAGATGCCGACTATCTCATCATTTCATTCGGATCGGTAGCCCGTATATCCACAAAAGCCAAGGAACTTGCAGAGGAAGAGGGACTGAAGGTTGGCATCATCCGTCCAATCACACTCTGGCCATTCCCGACAGAAGCTATACGTAAAGCAGCCGAAGGAAAGAAAGGTATTCTCGTAGTGGAGCTGAATGCGGGACAGATGATCGAAGACGTGCGTCTTGCAGTCCACGACTCTCTTCCTGTGGAACATTACGGCAGAATGGGTGGCATTATCCCGAGTCCCTCAGAGATTGTAAACGCTCTTAAGGAAAAACTTATTAGTGGGAATGCATAATTCATAATGCATAATTCATAATTAAGACTCACTAAAATTCAAGTGATAATTTCCTTTTGCAATTTTGCTTATAATTTGAACAGATAATTATGCAAATAGAAGATATAATAAAGCCTGAGAACAAGGTTTACAGTGCTCCGGAGCTCCTTGATGAAGTAAATATGCACTACTGCCCCGGCTGCAGCCACGGTGTGATCCATAAACTTGTAGCAGAGGTCATAGCAGAGCTCGGTATCGTAGAGCGTACGGTAGGTGTGTCACCGGTAGGATGTGCAGTTTTCGCCTACAACTATATAGACTGCGACTGGATCGAAGCAGCGCATGGACGCGCTCCAGCCATCGCAACAGCAGTCAACCGTCTATGGCCTGAGAATGTAGTCTTCACATATCAGGGAGACGGTGATATGTCGGCAATCGGCACAGCAGAGACAATACATGCAGCTAACCGCGGCGAAAACATCGTCATGATATTCGTCAACAACGCCATTTACGGCATGACAGGCGGCCAGATGGCCCCTACTACCCTATTGGGTCAAAAGACGGCCACATCGCCCTACGGACGCCGTGTGGACCTGAATGGATATCCACTTGAGATCACCAACCTGCTCAAGGAACTTGACGGCACTTGCTACGTCACTCGCCAGAGCGTGCATACACCGGCAAACGTTCGCAAGACAAAGGCTGCCTTGAAAAAAGCCTTCCAGAATGCCATCGCCAAGAAAGGCACAAGCGTAGTAGAAGTAGTCTCCACCTGCAACTCCGGATGGAAGATGACTCCTGAAAAAGCCAACGAATGGATGGCCCAAAATATGTTTGAGAAATATCCACTGGGTGATTTGAAAGTATAATAATTTAGAATTTTGAATTTAGAATTTAGAATTGATATTAGAATTAGACTTAATTAACTCTAATAAGTATCCGTAACTCTAAATTCTCAATTCTCAATTCTCAATTCTCAATTATAAAAATATGAAAACAGAAATCATAGCCGCCGGTTTCGGAGGACAAGGAGTCCTTTCGATGGGTAAGATCCTTGCTTATTCCGGTCTTATGGACGATAAGGAAGTGACCTGGATGCCCTCCTACGGACCTGAACAGCGCGGTGGCACAGCCAACGTCACAGTCATCCTAAGCGATGAGCGTATCTCTTCTCCAGTGCTTGATACATACGACATCGTGATAGCACTCAACCAGCAGAGCCTCGACAAATTCGGACCGAGAGTGAAGGCAGGGGGCACGCTAATCTACGACACCAACGGAATTCACAAACATCCGGACCGCACGGACATCAACATTTATCCCATCAACGCCATGGATGCAGCTCTTGAGCTTGGCAACACCAAGGCTTACAATATGATAGTGATGGGTGCGCTTTTGGAGGCAATGGAATATAAGCTTCCGATGGAGAATGTCATCAAAGGATTGAAGAAATCACTGCCTGAGCGTCATCATAAGCTTATCCCTGTCAACCAACAGGCGATTGAAAAGGGTCGTACGCTTTTGCGTAAGGCGTAAGGCGTTGTGCGTTGTACGTTGTACGTTGTACGAAATACTCAATGTTTAGTGTTTAATACTTAATACTTGTAGAAAAGCCTCCTGCCGAAGGGCAGGAGGCTTTTCTATATAGAGTGATTTATGATTATTCGGTAAGATCAGATGGGAGGACTGGCATAGCGCCTTTCTTGGTGCAGACGAATGCAGAAGTGCGTACTGCGATAGAGTGAGCTTCCTGAACTGATTTGCCTTTGAGGATGCTGGCGATGAATGCTGCTGTAAAGGAGTCGCCTGCTCCTACTGTGTCGGCAACCTCTACCTTTGGAGTCGGTTGGAAGGATACACTTCCCGGAGTAAACACGTAGCTGCCATTGATTCCGCAGGTCAGGATAAGCATTTTCAGATTATATTTACCAAGAAGAATCCAGCACTTGTCCTGAAGATCAATCCCCGGATAACCGAACATCCGACTTACAGTCACTAATTCTTCATCGTTGATTTTAAGGATATTGCAACGCTCCATTGAATTTGTGAGGATTTCCTTAGTGTAGAATCCTTGACGGAGATTTACGTCAAACACTACAAGAGAATCTTCTTTCATAGGCATAGCGTCGAGGAACTTGTTGATAGTCTCACGAGATACCACATTACGCTGAGCCAACGAACCGAAGCATACGGCTTTAGTCTTCTTTGCAAGACCTTCGAGAGCCTCGTTGAAAGGGATATTGTCCCATGCAACATTTTCCTTAATGTCATAGACAGGGATTCCAGCTTGATCGAGCTCCACCTGAACTGTACCGGTTGGATAAGGCACGATAGAGATGAGCTGATTAAGACCCTTGGAGGTCAAGTTGTCAACGATTTCCTTACCGAGATTATCCTCTCCTACTGCGCTGACGACACAGCTTGGAAGTCCGAACTGAGACACATGGTATGCGAAGTTAGCGGGTGCACCACCGATTTTCTTACCTTCTGGAAGGATGTCCCAAAGGGCCTCTCCCATTCCTACTACAAAGTCTTTCATGAAATATAATGATAAATTATTTATTATTTATTACTTATTAGACCAATTAGACTAATTAGACTAATTAGACCAACTAGACCAATTAGACTAAATTTCTAATTATTAAGCGTTTTTGATCTTGAGCGTATAGAAGGCAAGATAGATAACACCGAGGGTCATCACTGCAATTGCGCCTGCTACGCCTACTGCATCCTGAGCGAAGCCCATGCAGAGAGGGAAGACTGTGCCACCGAAGAGACCCATTATCATAAGGCCGGACACTTCGTTCTTCTCCTTTGGCTGACGATTAAGAGCCTGAGCAAATACCACACTGAAGATATTTGAGTTGCCGAAACCGATACAAGCGATGGATGCAAGGACAAGGAATTGAGAAGAAGCAATGAAGAGACCTATCATACCGAGCAGCATGCAGAATACACTGAATGCGAAGAATGATTTTGCCGACATTTTAGCAAGAATGTATGAGCCAAGCAAGCAACCACCGGTACGGAAATAGAAGTAAATCTGAGTTCCGATCACTGCATCCTCAACTGTGAGTCCGAATCTTTCTGTAAGGATCTGAGGAGCGAATGTGTTGGTGCCTACGTCTATACCTACATGACACATAATGCCAAGGAAGCAGAGAAGTACGAAAGGTATACGGAGAAGTACGATACATTCCTTGAAACCGGTAACTTTGTCGGGTTGCTCTTCATCGATAGGAGTAGCTCCAAGAGCTGCTACTGAGAGCAGGCAGATGGCAGCGAAGATCGGGAAGACAGCTTTCCAGCCGAGTCCGAATGTAGGCATGAGTGCGGCTGCACCCCAAGCCATGAGATAAGGAGCAAGAAGAGACGCAAGAGCTTTTACAAACTGCCCGAAAGTAAGCGTAGAAGCCAACTTAGAAGGATTTATCAGACCGGAAACGAGAGGGTTGAGAGAGGTCTGCATCACTGCATTGCCGATGCCAAGAAGAGAGAAAGCAATAAGCATCGTGTAATAGCTTTCACCGAAGATTGGAATCACGAGGGAAAGAAGAGTGAGCAGAAGGGAGAGAATTACCGTTTTCTTACGCCCTATCTTATTCATCAGAATGCCTGTCGGCACTGAGAAGATAAGAAACCAGAAGAATACGAGGGAGGGGATAAAACCGGCTTGTGCGCCAGAGAGATTGAGGTCAGCCTTCACAAAGTTGGTGGCGGAGCCTACAAGGTCGACAAATCCCATTGAGAAGAAGCAGAGCATCACAGGAATAATCTGCACCATGAAGGACTTGCGGTCGGTTGCAACTGTATTTGCCATATTGGGTGTCATATTAGTTCTAAATTACTTAAGTGAATAAACTTTGAGATTGCTGATCTTAGCTTTTCCTCCTAAAGAAGAAACGGTGAAAGTGCTGTAGGGTTCAACGGGGAACACAAGATTTGTCATTACAAACTGACCATCGTTGCCGAATACCTCGATGCTTGATTTGTCGATATAGATTCTAAGTGAAATCTTACCGTTGTTTTCAAATGTAGGAGATACGGTCACGGCTGGGAAATTCTCACTGAAATCAACCAATCCGCTTTGGCGACGGTCGAAAGAAAGTGTATGGTTGGCTGCGTCGTAGATCATCTCTACCTTGTTTCCTGCCTTGTTAGAGAATGTCATAGCAACTGATTCCTTTGAAGAGGCATCCACATCAAATAAGATTTCGCAGATTCCACCGTTTTTAGAGGGAAGGAGGAACTTTGTAGGAGTTTTTCCTACACTTACGCTTCCTTTGCTGAGAGTAAGTTCGCCACGGAGAGAAGTCAGTTCGGGAGAAGGAGCACTTGATGCGTAAATAATGCCGTCAGGACCCTTGAAAAGACCAATTTCACGGGGCAGAGTGTTTGCGCTGCGGAACTGCGTTGTGGGCACGTCGGCAGCATATTGCCAGTTGCTCATCCAGCCGATTGCGGTGCGTCGTCCGTCGGGAGCATCGCTCCAGCTCACGAGAGCATAGTTGTCTTTACCGAAATCAAGCCATTTTGTAGGCACATTGCCCTGGGCATCGGTGTCAGCTTTGAATGTCTTGCCGTCCCACTCACCTGTGAAGTACTGAATGGCAGAACCACCGAATGGACCACCGGGATTAATATTGCAGATGAGCACCCATTTTTTCTCATTTGTGCCTTTTACCGGGAGTTGGAAAAGATCGGGACATTCCCAAACACCATCCTGAGCACCTAAACCTTTGCCGAAGTTGCTTTGCAGTGTCCAAGTCTTAAGGTCGGGAGAAGTGAAGAAAAGCATCTCGTGGTCGAGGGCATGAGCAAGAACAAGATTCCATTCATTTGTCTCAGGATTCCAGAACATATTCGGATCACGGGCCTCACTCTCAAGGGTTAAGATAGGATTACCGTCATATTTTGTAAATGTCATGCCATTGTCAGTACTGTGAGCAAGGCTTTGCATCTGGCTGGTGCCAGCTGATGTAAAGAGAGCTACTACTGCATCTTTGCCGAATCCGGCAGTGCCTTCGTGGTCGATGACACTACTACCACTGAAGATAGCTCCAAGACCGTCGGGACGGATAGCGATAGGCTCATGATTCCAGTTAACAAGATCTTTCGTAGTGGAGTGAGCCCAAGTCATATTCTGCCACTTTGATCCGTAAGGGTTGTATTGATAGTAGAGATGCCATACGCCGTCTTTGTAGAACATACCGTTGGGATCGTTCATCCAGCCATAAAGAGGTGCGTGGTGGTATGCCGGGCGGTACTGCTGTTCATTATCTTGAATATCGATGTTTTCAGTGACTGCGATTCCTTTCCAGCAAGCATCTTCCTTAGCTTCCCTTACAGAATTGCGACCTTGAGGAGTCACTATGTCAAAAACCACTTTTTTCCCTTTATATGGAGAAAGATCGAAAGGGACCATATAGTCGGTCTTTGACTTTGCAAGACGTACATAAATAGTCTCAGCGATCTTGCCGTCGACAAGCACATTGATTCGCGCATCGTCTACACTCTCCTGAACGGGCAGCATAAGGTATTGGTCGCCCCCTGTCACTCTGACTAAGGTATTGTTGACACCGAGATGATCGATCTCGAGATTGTCTGCAGCTAAGGCTGGGACAGCGGCTGCCATCATTCCCATTGCAGCCATTGCAGTGATGAATCGTTTGATATTAGTCATATATATACTATTTTTTAATTTTGTTCTGTTTATTAATAATCCTTTAACCTTTTTAACCTTCTTAACCCTCAACTTGAGCCTGCGAAAGTTGAATTTTTTAAAGGAGCATCCGGAGGGAGGGGGTTGAGCCGGCTCCTACCGGATGCATTCGAACCTAAAAAACTTTTTACCTTGGTGTTTTCCTTCGTATTAATCGAACCTAATAACCTAAAATAATAACCTAAATGTTTAACCTAAATGTATAACCTAAAAATCACCTATCTAATCTTTATAAACGCTGTCGTGAATGAGTGTCGAAAACTCAAGGAGGAGATAGCTGAGGAGATCCTTTCTTTTCGACGATGCAAAAGTACAACATTTCCAAAAAATCAACAATAACAAAACGTGTATTAAGTATTAAATTTGTTGCAATGCACAATTTTTTATACTTAATACACGGTTTTTTATATAAAGAATGGGAGAAGTTCGATTTTGTGGATAATTTTGTTTGTAATCCGAAGATTATTGTTAACTTTGCAATGAATTATGAGATAACCTATAAAACCGACATCAATGAGACATCAATATAATATGAAACGGGCAGAAATAATGATTCGGATAGCAATCTGCTGCTGTCTAATAATTCTATTTGGTTGCAAAGAAGAGAAAACGTATAAGATTGGGGTGTCGCAGTGCAGCCAGGATGACTGGCGCACAAAAATGAACGATGAAATCAATCGGGAGATAATGTATCATGACGATGCTACGGTAGAAATTCGTTCAGCAGATGACAATAGCAAGAAGCAAATTGAAGATATCCGATATTTCGTAGATAATGGCTTCGATATCGTTATCGTATCTCCTAATGAGGCTGAGACCCTCACGCCTGCCATAAAGGAAGTGTTTGATTCCGGAATCCCTGTCATCATATTTGACCGCAACATCAATGGAGACAGCTATACTGCACGTATTGGCGCAGACGACTTTGCACTCGGAAAGGCGGCAGCACATTATGCCCTTAGTAAGGGAGGTCAGCATCCAACGGCAATAGAGATCTATGGACTACCGGGTTCAACTCCGGCAGAAGGGCGACATAAGGGGTTCACTTCGGAGTTCACTTCGGGGGGAGGACACATTTTGGGAAGCGTAGTTGGAAATTGGAACAAAGAAGATGCGATGCCGGCTGTTGATTCTCTATTGCGAGGACATGAGAATGTAGACATAATATTTGCCCACAACGACCGCATGGCAATAGGAGCATCGGAAGCTGCAAAAAAACTTGGGCGCGACAATATTTGCATCATCGGAATAGACGCAGCGCCGGAAATTGGTATAAAGGCCGTGGCAGACAGCATAATAGATGCCACATTTCTCTATCCTACTGAAGGGCATCGTGTAATCAAGACGGCCCTCGCCATATTGAAAGGAAAGCCCTATCAGAAAGAAATAATACTCCCGGCATCATCTGCAGTAGATATCAGCAATGCTGATATCCTCTTGCGACAAAATGAAACCATGAAGGATGAAACGGACAAAATCATCATACTGAAGCAACAACTTGATGATTATTGGGCACAATATGCTACTCAGAAATCACTCTTTTACGCCTGCTTGGCAATCATTCTGCTCCTTTTCGGCGTTGTATTCCTTATTCTTAGAGTGTATTGGCAAAACAAGCGTCATCGAGCTGTACTTATGAAACAGAATAGTGAACTGGAGCAGCAGCGAGACCAGCTTGAGACGCAACGCGACCAGCTTCAGGAGCTGAATCAGAAATTGGAGGATGCCACTCAGTCGAAACTGGTGTTCTTCACTAACGTGTCACACGATCTTCGCACTCCACTGACCCTAATTGCAGAGCCAGTAGCACAGCTTGCGTCAGCATCGAATCTTACCGACTCTCAACATGTACTTATAAAAATTGCAGACAAGAATGTAAGGATTTTGCAGCGTTTGATCAACCAGATACTTGATTTCCGTAAATACGAAAATGGGAAATTGAACCTGCACCTGACTGAAATTGATTTCAGACAGACTGTCAATGACTGGACGGAGTCGTTCGTTCAGCTTGCACGCAAACGCAATATAAAATTGCGTCTGGATGCGCCTAAGGGCAATGACCCGATAAATGTAGCGGTCGACGTTGAAAAGATGGAACGTGTTTTCTTCAACTTAGTGTCAAATGCTTTCAAATATACCCGCGATAATGGGGCAATCACTATATCTTACACTATCAATGATGGCAAACTAACTCTAAAAGTGGCAGATACGGGTGAAGGCATAAGCGAAAGGGATCTCGGCAATATTTTCGACAGATTCTATCAAGTGGACCGTATTCATCCGAAAGGATCTGGTATCGGGCTTTCTCTTGCCAAGGCGTTTGTGGAGCTACACGGAGGCACAATCACAGTGGAAAGTGAACTTAATAAGGGTTCAGTATTTATAGTCACATTGCCTATACAGCATGTAGCTGACACATCGCAGACTGTCGACAAGCAAATCAATGCTTCAGCAGTTGAGGCAGAGCTTGAGAATATTGAGGGTGATGCTGAATTTACATCAGACAAACCATTGGTGTTAGTGGTCGATGATAATCCTGATATCCGAGAGATGGTAGGGGAACTTCTCCATAATGATTATAATATAATCACAGCCGTCAATGGTAGTGAAGGGGTGAAGAAAGCTGCGAAGTACGTTCCGGATCTTGTCATCTCCGATGTGATGATGCCTGTGATGGACGGAATGGAGTGTTGCAGGCGTATCAAGGAGGAGCAAGTGACTTCTCACATCCCTGTGCTGATGCTGACTGCATGCTCTATGGACGAGCAGCGAGTGCAGGGATACGACAGTGGCGCCGATGGCTATCTGTCAAAGCCATTCTCTGCTGATGTGCTCAGATCTCGCAGCGCAAGCTTGATAAAGAACCGCCAAATCATCAAGAATCTATGGCAGAATCCCGTCACAATAGCAGAGGAAGCTGCAAGCAAGCCAACAGATAAGATTAAAGGTAAAGAGAAATCGGGTGAGTCAAAAACAATGTCTGGAAAGGATACGGAAAATGAATTCTATAGCCGTTTCCTGAAGATTTTCTATGAAGATATGGGAAATCCGGAAGTGACTGTTGATAGCCTTGCTGCCGAGATGGGACTTGAACGCACACAGTTCTATAGAAAGATAAAGGCAATCACCAACTATTCTCCCGTAGAACTGATGCGCAATCTGCGCCTGAAGAAAGGACGTGCTCTCGTGACCGGAAGTGACAAGAGCATCTCTGAGATAGCATACGATATAGGCTTCTCCACTCCAGCTTACTTCACCAAATGCTATCGCGAAGCCTACGGCGAGACCCCATCCGAGACGCGCCAAAAACTCGGTAAAAGTTGAAAGACCTAAGAGATAGATTATCGTATCGTATGGTCAACCGACAGGGAATAATTATAAAAATTTCGCAGAAACTTTGAAAAAATTGGGAGCGTGATGGGAAATTTGTTGCAAAGAGTATAAAAAAACGTGCATCGCACGTTTTTTTATATTCGATGCAAGATTCGTTATATGTGGGTAATAGAGTTTTACGCTAACTTTGCGCCAGAAACTTTTACAAAACCCATATTTATGAAAAAATCATTTCTCATCGCAATCCTGACGTTCCTGATGGCTTTTAACGCCCAGGCTCAGAACATCACAGTGCATGGGACTGTTGTTTCAGCCACTGACAATGATCCGCTCATCGGAGCGACAGTCATGTGTGGCATTGAAGGACCAAATGGAGTCGCTACCGACTTCGACGGAAACTTCACGATAACAGTGCCTGAAGGAGCTAACCTCATCATCTCTTACATCGGTTTTCAGACTAAGACAGTCATGGCTGAGCCTGAAATGACAATCGCTCTTGTAGAAGACACCGCTCTGCTCGACGAAGTAGTAGTAGTCGGATATAGTACGCAACGCAAGGTCGATGTCACAGGTGCAATCACCTCTGTAGATGTTAAAGAAATATCAAAACAAAACGAAAACAATCCCATCAAGGCACTTCAAGGTAGAGTACCTGGTATGAATATCTCTGCCGACGGCGGACCAAGCGGCGCTGCTTCTGTGCGTATCCGTGGTGTAGGTACTCTCAACAATAATGATCCTCTTTATATAATTGATGGAGTCCCTACCAAAGGTGGCATGCACGAGCTTAATCCGAATGATATCGAGTCAATACAGGTGCTTAAAGATGCAGCATCCGCTTCTATCTATGGTTCACGCGCAGCCAACGGCGTTATAATAATTACAACGAAAAAAGGTAGCAACCTAAAGATAACATTGGATGCATCCGTTGCAGCTCAGTTCTATACCCATAGTTTGAAAGTCTTGAATGCAGAAGGTTTCGGACGTGCTATGTGGCAGGCATTCGTAAACGGAGGAGAAGATCCCAACACAAATGGACTCGGCTACAAGTATAACTGGGGATATGACTCTTATGGTTACCCTGTGCTTCATTCAATATCAATGGACAAGTATCTTGACGCTGCAGGTATCACTCCGGCGGCCGACACAGATTGGTTTGACGAGACCACACGAACAGGTGTAGTACAGAACTACAACATGACTGTCAGCGGAAGCACTGAGAAAATGAGTGCATTTTTCTCACTCGGCTACTATAAGAATATCGGCATTATAAAATACACTGATTTCGAAAGACTTTCAGCCCGCACCAACACCGAGTTCAAACCTTTCGACAACATTCTGACTATCGGCGAACACTTTACCCTCAACAGAACCAACGAGGTTCAGTCTCCGGGTGGATTCCTACAAAACGTGCTTCAAGCCAACCCCTCACTTCCTGTCTACACATCAGAAGGGGAGTACGCTGGTCCGGTTGGTGGATATCCTGACAGAGAGAATCCGCTTGCACGTCTTGAACGAAACAAAGACAACAGATATTATTACTGGCGTCTTTTCGGTGATGCATACGTAAATCTAAATCCCTTCAAAGGATTTAATATCCGCACTACCTTTGGTCTCGACTACGCTCAGAAAATGCAACGCTTCTTTACCTATCCTATCACGGAAGGCAATGTGGCAAACGCTACAAATGCGGTGGAAGCAAAACAAGAACACTGGACTCGTTGGATGTGGAACGCTGTGGCCAACTATAACATTGACTTCAGTAAGAGTCATCTTGATGCACTCGTCGGTATAGAGCTTAATCGTGAAACAGCAAACTGGTTTTCCGGTTACAAAATGGATTTCTCCGTCCTGAATACTGACTATATGTGGCCGGACGCAGGTGTCGGACAAGCACAGGCTTATGGTTCAGGCGACGGTTTCTCTCTTGTCTCCTTCTTTGGCAAAGCCAACTATTCTTTCGACGACCGTTATCTTATAGGACTGACTCTTCGATATGACGGTTCATCTCGCTTCGGTGCCAACAACCGATACGCAACATTCCCATCTGTTTCTCTCGGATGGCGTATCAACAACGAGTCATTCCTAAGAGACTACTCATGGCTCAACGACCTTAAGCTCCGTCTTTCATGGGGACAGACTGGTAATCAGGAGATCAGCAATCTTGCTCGCTACTTTGTTTACGTACCGAATTATGGTGTAAGTGAATCCGGCGGTCAAAGCTATGGTACTTCCTATGATATAGCAGGCACCAACGGCGGATCAATACTCCAATCCGGATTCAAGCGCAATCAGATCGGCAATCCCGACATTAAGTGGGAAACTACCACACAATACAACTTGGGTCTCGACTGGTCTATGTTTGGTTCACGCTTCTTCGGTTCTCTTGATCTATATTACAAGAAGACCACAGACATTCTCGTAGAGATGGTAGGCATAGCCGCAATGGGCGAAGGCTCATCTCAATGGATCAATGCAGGTGAAATGAACAACAAAGGTCTTGAGCTCAACATGGGCTACCGAAACGACACCTCCTACGGGCTACATTACGAAGTTACCGGAAACATCTCATCATACCGTAATAAAATCACAGCAATCCCAGCCACTTTGGCCGCTAACGGTACTTTCGGTGGCAATGGCGTTTACAGTGTTATCGGACACACCTATGGTGCACAGGCAGGATATGTCGCTGACGGAATCTTCCGCAATCAGGAAGAAGTTGACAACCATGCAATCCAAGAAGGAGCTGCTCCTGGCCGTATCAGATGGAGAGACCTCGACAACAACGGCGTGATCAATGAAAAAGACCAGAAATGGATATTCGATCCGACTCCGGACTTTACCTACGGTCTGAACGTCTACCTTCAGTACAAGGACTTTGACTTCTCTATGTTCTGGCAGGGTTCACAAGGTCAGAATGTAATTTCCGACCTTAAGAAAGAAACAGATCTCTGGAGCGGACTCAATATTGGTTTCCTCAACAAAGGTGCTCGTCTTCTCGACGCTTGGACTCCTCAGAATCCTGACTCATCGATACCCGCACTCAGCCGTTCTGACATCAACAACGAGAAACGCGTTTCTACATTCTATGTGGAAAATGGTTCTTACCTTAAACTCAGAAACATCCAGGTTGGCTACGTTCTTCCTTCCAAACTGTCGGAGAAACTCAAAATGCAGAAACTTCGTTTCTACATAAGCGCACAAAATCTGCTGACCTTCAAAAGTAAGTCATTCACTGGTGTTGATCCAGAAAACCCCAACTACGGTTATCCCATTCCCACCAACGTGACATTCGGTTTCAATGTTACATTCTAATCCAAACAGAGACTACAATGAAAAAATTTATATATACGGCGGCTGCAATGATGGCAATAAGTCTGACCAGCTGCAACAGCTTCCTTGACGAGCAGACACCACAGGGAACCCTGAACGACACACAGGTTCTGAATCCCAAATACGTAGATAATCTTGTCATTTCCGCGTATGCGGGATGGATCTCTATAGAGGATATAAACTCTTCTTTCTCAATGTGGAACTATGACGTTCGATCTGACGACGCTTACAAGGGTGGCAACGGCACCGAGGATGGCGACGTATTCCATGCCCTTGAAATATCACAGGGAATCATGACAACAAACTGGAATATATCCGATATGTGGGATCGCCTTTACAAAGTCCTTTCAAGAGCAAACGCAGCCCTCGCAGTGCTTGAAGACATGAACAGTGACACATATCCCCTTCGCGACCAGCGCATTGCTGAAATGAGATTCCTACGTGCCCACGGACATTTCCTATTGAAACGCCTCTATAAGAACATACCATTCGCAATGGACGCAAAAATGTCTCCGGCAGAATATAACGATCTTGAAAATACCCGATACAACAACAATGAGGGGTGGCAACTGATTATCGATGACTTCAAATACGCATTCGACAATCTTCCCGATATCCAAGTTGAAGTTGGTCGTCCTAACAGAGCTGCAGCCGCTGCATACCTTGCTAAGACGTATATGTACAAGGCATACCGTCAGGATGATCCTAAATCAAACCAGGTGACCGGAATCGATGAAGAAGACCTTCTTAACGTGGTCAAATACACCGAACCTTCCCTCATGGCAGCCTCAGGATGCGCACTTGAACCTGATTTCCACAATAACTTCCGTCCGGAACCAATTTTCGAAAACGGCAAGGAATCAATCTGGGCAATGCAATACTCATTCAACGACGGTACGAACCACGGCAACTGCAACTGGTCGTATGGTCTGATAGTGCCCAATATCCCCGGCGTGACAGATGGTGGTTGTGATTTCTATAAGCCTACCCAGAACCTTGTCAATGCATTCAAGACCGATGAGAACGGTCATCCATTCTTTGACACATTCAATGATAAAGACTATGAGATAACATCCGACTATGCGGATCCTCGCCTTTTCCTGACAGTAGGAATGCCTGGCACGCCATATATGTTCAATAAGGATTTTATCATGGATAAGACTGCGACATGGAGTCGAAGCAATGGTCTTTACGGCTATTACGTGACTCTTAAGCAGAATGTCGATCCCGGAAGTGAATTCCTCGTAAAAGGTAGCTGGTGGGGTTCTCCGATGAACCGAATAGTGCTGCGTTATGCCGACATTCTTCTCCTACGTGCCGAGGCGCTGGTTCAACTAAATCAGAAAATTCCAGAGGCAATTGAAATAGTCAATACACTTCGAGCCAGAGCAAGACAGAGTGTAGGTATGACTTCCGACTATGAGCAACTCTACGGAGTCAGGATGAATATTCGTCCTTACGACGGCTCTTATGGAAAAGACGAAGCTCTGAAAATTGTCAAATTCGAACGCCGTCTGGAGATGGCTATGGAATGCGAGCGTTTCTTTGATCTCGTGCGTTGGGGCGAAGCCGATCAGGTACTCAACAAATATTATGCTGACGAAGCCGACAACTGCGCTATATACTCTATAGCCAACTTCACTCCTAACAAGAATGAATACCTCCCAATTCCATTCTCTCAGCTGAGTGCTTCAAATGGTCATTACAAACAAAACATCGGTAATTGGTAATAATTTTAGTCATGAAACATCTAATTAATTTAATATCTATCTTCATTCTGGGGGCAATTATATTTGCCCTACAGTCTTGCGACAACAACAATAAAAGCGATCTGTCGCTCAACGGTGATACCCGAATCGAATCAATCAAAATCAGTGGATTCTCCGGCGTGATTGACCATAAGGCGAAAGTCGTGAGTGTAAATGTCTCTACTGAGACAGATCTTTCTGACCTCCGGATAGAGGAAATTACTCTGAGTCTCGGCGCTACATGCGACTATCCTGTAGGCACTAAGTTCGACGGAACCGTGCCTCGCTCAATCAAGGTCACTAACGGAAATGTATTTTCAGCCTACACTGTCAGCGTAAAACATGACAATGTTGAGTTCCTGACATTCATGCTTGATGGAAAGTATTCCGGAACCATCGACAATTTCGCACGTACCATACAGTGCTTCGTCCCGATGGAAGCGGATTTAAGGTCTATGCAAGTGGTTTTCACTGTCAATGAAGGAACTACTGTAACACCCGAATCTGGCTCGTTGATTGATTTCTCTCAACCAGTAAAATTCACCGCCACACAGCGTACAGCCGTAATTGAATATACTGTTACTGTGATCCAGGACGACATGTCACAATCTCCGAAAGCTTTTATAGGCAACTCCTATGCTCTTGAGGGGCTGGGCGACGAAGCAAAGGCCGCCTGCCAGTGGATGCTCGAGAATGTTCCAAACACACGTTACATCTCAATACAGGATATAATCGACGGTCGCGTCAAACTCGACGACTACAAGATGGTTTGGTGTCACTTCGACTGGACAGATTGGCCCGGAGAGCTTTGGGAGTCACGCGACCAATTCAATAGCTACTGGTTAAGAGGTGGAGCAATCCTTGCTTCTCGTGATGGAGCCCGCTATATCAATGACGTATGGCGTATAGCTAAAGACCAGCAGAGTCCAAACAATATGTTTGGTGGCGATAATTATGAGACTCTCACTGACGACCTCGGCTTCACAATCACAGGCCACGAGTCACATCCTCTTTACAAGGACTTGGATGTTGATGCCGACAACCGTGTGCTACTTCTCTCGAGGGGATGCTCCAATACAAATCGTACACTTCAGTGGGGAGCCGACTGGGATCCATACGGATCAATGGAAGGCTGGGAAGAGCGTACCGGCGCAAAGGCTCTTGCTTCTGGCCATGATTATGACATCAACAGAGTGACAATCGCAGAATTCGAACCTTATGAGGCACTAAAAGGATTTACATCAGGACGCGTCATAACAATTGGTACTCCCGCTTATGAATGGTATGACAAGAATGGTATTGATAATCCACATCGCGACAATCTGATTAAACTCACTAAGAATGCCATCAACTATCTTTGCAAATAAAATAATATAGAATAGATATGAAATACAATATGATAATATCCATTCCGGTTTTTGCGGCCGCCATGTTGTCAGTTGCTGCCTGTAGCAATGACGGACCGGTCCTTACAGATAAGGATCTTGCCAACAATCAGGTGTATCTTGACACCGATGAGGGAATGAGTCAGAAGATATATTATAAGCCATACGTAGGTTATGTAGGCGATCCTATGCCATTCTTCGATCCCATAGCGAAAGACTTCAAGGTAATGTACCTTCAGGACTATCGCCCGAATCAGGCTCTGACCTATCACCCCATTTGGGGTGTCACCACCTCCGATGCAGCATCCTATGAGTCGCTTGGAGAGCTCATACCCTGCGGAAGTGCGACTGAACTTGACGCAGCAATAGGTACAGGTTCTACCATTTTCAACGATGGAACGTATTACACATTCTATACAGCCCACTCCCCCAATCCTGCCTCGACAAACGGCATCAACGAAGCCGTGATGCTTGCCACTTCCACGGATTTTAAAAAATGGGAGAAGAACCGCGAGCTACTGATTACAGGTGGCGACACCTACAGTAATTCAGACTTCCGCGACCCATTCGTATTCAAGGGTGACGACAACAAATTCCACATGATCATCTCTACTCGTCTAAATGGTAAGGGTGTGCTTGCAGAATATACATCCGACAATCTCCTCGACTGGCAGTCTGGCGGTGTGTTCATGACAATGATGTGGGACAGATTCTATGAGTGTCCTGACCTGTTCAAGATGGGAGATTGGTGGTATCTGATATATTCCGAGCAGCATGATGCTATTCGCAGAGTACAGTATTTCAAGGGCCGCACACTCGACGAACTCAAGGCATGTACAGCCAACGATGCAGGACTGTGGCCGGATTCAAAGGAAGGATTCCTTGATTCTCGTGGTCTTTACGCTGGCAAAACCGCATCTGACGGCAACGACCGATATATATGGGGATGGTGTGCAACACGTGCTGGGAGTAGCAATATAGGCAATGCAGATTGGGCAGGAAATCTTGTCGCACATAAGCTGATACAACACAGTGATGGTACGCTCAGTCTCGGTGAGGTGCCTGCAATAGCAAAACTGTTGGCTCAGGAGAAAGCAGAATCAGACTTCACACTGTCGGAAAACCAATATAAGCTATTCGCCCGTCTGGGTACTGAGAATCGCATCTCATTTGTAGTCAAGACCTCTTCACCTTGGGATAAGTTCGGAGTATCTTTCGCCCGTGGCAATGACTCTAATAAATTTTATTCGATTGTCATGAATCCGGAGAATGAAAGCGTACGCAAGATCAATTACGAGGAAGAAGGTGGTATCGGATTTGTCCAAAATACTGATGGATATAATTTCAACACCCCGATGGACGGTGTGTATAACATCACCATAATCACCGACAATTCCGTCATGACAATGTATGTCAACGAAACTGTCGCTTACACCACCCGTGTATATGGAACAGCTCGCAACTGTTGGTCGATCAACTGCTATTCCGGCAATATAGAGGTTTCTAATCTCAAAATTGCAAAAAATTAAAACTTTCCACTATTAAGCCGTAATATAAGTGATGTCAAAAGAGGGATGCTAGTAAGGGCATTCCTCTTTTTTTTAATAATACTTTATCAGAGAGACTCGTGATAATTCTTCAGTTTTTTAGTAATAGCGTTGTATAAGTAAAGTAAAATAGTTAATTTTGCATTCCAATAACTCTTAACTTATATTTCATGAAACTTAACCTGAAGATATCAAATATCTTAATTTACATATCACTACTATTATTTATCCCTGCCTGCAGTAAGGATAGTGAAATAAAGTACAAGATAGGTGTGTCACAATGTTGTGGCGGATACTGGCGTGAGAAGATAAATCTCGAGATGCAAATGGAACTCCTCAATCATCCTGAGGTGCATCTTGAAATACGCGATGCCGAGAATGACAATCTATGCCAGCAGGAAGATGTGAGATACTTCATTAAAAACGACTTCGACCTAATAATTATATCACCGAATGAAGCAGAACCTCTTACCAAGGTAGTTGAAGAAGCTAAAGAAAAAGGCATCCCGGTAGTCACTTTCGATCGTCAAGTAAATGGGGACAATTTCACTGCCCACATGGAAGTGGATAACTATGCCCTCGGAAAGGAAGTGGCCAAATATTTAAGCTCCATCAATAGCAAACCATTTAAGGTATTTGAGATCCGCGGCCCTGAATCTGCATCCCCTGCTCAGCTGCGCCATGAAGGATTTATAGCTGGCGTCGATAGCAATTCTAACATAGAAATACTGGCGAGCGTGTTCGGAAACTGGAGCTATTCCCGTGCATCGGAACTGACAGATTCTCTAATAAAAATATACCCTGACGTTGATGCCATATTTGCACACACCGATCTAATGGCGATGGCTGCCTCAAAAGTATTAAAAGAAAAAGGCCGTGACGATATAGCGTTTATAGGTATCGACGGTGATCCAAATCATGGAATAAAAGAAGTCCGGGATGGTAATCTGACCGCTACTTTCCTTTATCCTACAGAAGGACAAAGGCTCCTTAACATAGCCTTATCTGTATTGAAAGGCGAGCCTTACGAACGAATCACACGAATCGAACCGTTATCTCCTATAGATTCATCCAACGCAGACATTATCCTCGCTCAGGATACTTTGCTCAACGAAAGGACATCTAAGATCACCCTGCTCAACGATAAGATTGATCAGCAGTTATCACGTTATAATACTCAGAAGCTATTGTTATGGGCATCGGTAGCCATAGCATTGCTGCTCATTGGTCTTATATTCGTATTGTTGCGGAGTATGAATGCCAACCGCCGCCATCAGACAGAGCTTGAGGATAAGAATAAGCAGCTGCAGGAAGAGAAAGAGAAACAGGAGGCTCTCTTCGTCCAGCTTGAACATGCCACCCGCTCAAAACTGATGTTCTTCACAAACGTTTCCCACGATCTCCGCACCCCGTTGACGCTTATAGCCGGTCCCGTGGAGCAAGTAGCCAATGATCCCGGGCTTTCCACAAAGACCCATTCATTGATGCAAATCGCCAAGAAGAACGTAGCCATACTGCGTCGTCTCATCGACCAGATACTCGATTTCCGTAAGTATGAAAACGGTGAGGCTGATCTTAAATTGGCAGAAGTATCATTCCCCACAATACTGAAAGATTGGACTGAGTCATTCAAGGAAGTCGCACGAAAGCACGATATCCAACTTGTTGCCGACATCAAGGCGAAGGATATCCCCACTGTAGCGGTTGATGTAGAGAAAATGGAGCGGGTATTCTTCAACCTCATGAGCAATGCTTTCAAGCATACTCCTGACAATGGAAAGATCACAGTCTCGTTTACCCAGACCGATTCTAACGTGTCATATTCAGTTAAAGATACCGGATGCGGCATAGATGCCGGCGAAGTAGAGCGGATATTCGATCGTTTCTATCAGGCAGAAGGAGCAAATCCCAAGGGCTCCGGAATAGGACTTGCCCTAACGAAGGCATTTGTGGAGCTACATGGTGGTTCAATAACCGTTTCAAGCGAGAAAGGCAAAGGAAGTGTATTTACAGTGACAATCCCTGTACGCCACACTTCCAATACCACCGCCATCGACTCCCACATCTCACGTGAAGACATTGAAACCGAATTGGCAATTTCAGACACAAACTCAGATGAATTCCGTGACGACAAACCGACACTACTGGTCGTAGACGACAACCGCAACATCCAAACACTTATATGCGAACAACTAAGTGAAGAATACAACATCCTTACGGCAGCCGACGGTCT
>CAZWJO010000026.1:0-5797 GCA_964634905.1 uncultured Sangeribacter sp. | reverse complement strand
AACGACTCCAAAAAAGACAAAAAGACTGACAACAAGACCACCAAGCCGACTCATCGTCCCAGCGATGTGGAAAGTGAATTCTACTCCCGCTTCGTGGAGCTTGTCGAAGAACGCATCTCCGACCCCGACCTGCAGATAACAGAGCTTGCCGCACAAATGGGTCTCGGTCAATCCCAATTCACACGCAAGATCAAAGCCCTCACTAACTACACACCTGTAGAACTAATTCGCAGCCTACGCCTACAGAAGGCCAAGACCATGCTCCTGAGCACCGAAAAGACAGTAAGCGAAATAGCTTTCGCCGTAGGCTTTACCTCCCTCGCCTACTTCTCCAAATGCTACAAAGACCAATTCAACGTCTCCCCCACCGACTCTCGCTCCTGACCCTTAGTATAAGGAACATCATTATATAGTGCTTATTTTTATTGCTTGAATTATAAATACTTTTTGTTAAAAAAAATTGACCCGCAAACATTTTTAAAAAAACGGCAAAAACACCCAATTTTACTTTGAAAAAACGGCATATTTTATTAATTTTGCCTTGAAAAAACGGCAAAAATCGTAGTTTTTACTTTGAAAAAACGGCATCAATGCTGATTATTAAATAATTATCCATTCAATCGACTTATGCTATATAGAAAATTAACTCAATATATTGAAGAATTTTACAAGACATCAAAAAATGCCTTGTTGCTGACAGGTGCACGACAGACAGGAAAGACATATTCAGCTCGATTGCTTGGCAAAAAATTTAAACATTTCATCGAACTTAATTTTATCGAGCATCCTGAGATGATAGATATTTTTATGGATATCACATCTGCAGATGAGATTCTTCTGCGTTTGTCAGCCATTACCCAAAATCCAATGGTAGCGGGCGAGACATTGATTTTCTTTGATGAAATTCAAAAATGTGATAATCTTATAACAGCTATCAAGTTTCTTGTTGACGACGGACGCTTCAGATATATACTCAGCGGGTCACTGCTCGGTGTCGAACTTAAGGATATAAAGTCCGTGCCTGTAGGATATATGGGTATCAAGGATGTTTTCCCATTGGATTTTGAGGAATTTATAATAAATATGGGGATATCTGATGCAGTAATCTCAAAGTTAAATGATTGTTGGGAAAAACGCCTACCCATAGATACAATAATTCATGAAAAAATGATGCAGCTCTTCCGTCTTTACCTTATTGTAGGAGGTATGCCAGCCGCAGTTGCAGAATATGTCGAATCGAATAATATCAACACGGTAATACGTGTTCAGCAAGAGATTGTCGCTCTCTACCGTAAAGATATCTCACAGTATGCCCAAAAGGATAAACTTAAAATCAAGGAGGTTTTTGATCTTATTCCATCTGAACTTGATTCCAAGAATAAACGGTTCATTCTTAAGAGTCTAAATGAGCACGCCAAATACGAAAGGTATGAGGACAGTTTCTTATGGTTGAAGAATGCCGGAGTTGCCATTCCTGTCTACAATGTTGATGAGCCGAAAATGCCACTCAAACTGGCTGAGACTCGCAACCTATTCAAGCTCTTCAGCAATGATGTTGGGCTTTTGGCTGCTCAATATGCCAATGGAATCCAACTGAAGATCTTGACCGGTGATGCTTCTATCAATATTGGGGCTGTGTATGAAAATGCAATTGCCGAAGAACTTTTGACACATGGAATTTGCCCATATTATTACAATAATAAACGGCGAGGAGAGGTTGATTTTGTGATAGGACTTGGCGACAAAGTAATGCCAATAGAAGTAAAATCCGGAAAGGATTATCAGAAGCACACTGCTCTTACAAACCTCATGGCAGACTATCCGCAGAGTCTCTATGATGCCATAGTGCTTTGCAATGGAAATGTTGAAGTTGTAGGAAATATAACTTATATACCAATTTATATGATAATGTTTATCAAGCCAACTGAAAGTAACATCGGCATATATAAAATTGACCTTACAGGATTGATCTGACATTGACATAATTGGATCGTTAAGCCATTTAGGAAGTAGATAACTACTCCCTTGGAAAAGAAAACATTTGACCGTAGTGTGATTTTGAAAACATTTTTTTATAATATTTTTTGATTATCGGAAAAATTCACTAATTTTGCAAGCGCAAAAGGAAAGGGAATCCGGTGAGAGTCCGGAACAGTACCCGCTGCTGTAAATCCCGGCTCCCTACAAGGGAACCTATGTGAAGGCATGCAAGTCATTGAGCCTACGAAAGGCTTGAGAAGGCGCCTAAACCGAAGGGACAAGTCAGAAAACCTACCTGAGCGACCACGAGATCCTACACATACAATTTTTTTTATTGTGCTACATGAACGGGACCATTCATTTAACCAATAATAATTATGAAGAAAATCTTTTTTTCGATCTGTGCGGTATTGGCTGCCGTAGCTTTCTCCCTCTCAATGGTAAGTTGCTCAAATAATGATGACAATGAGCCTGAGGAAACAAACCTTGTCAAAGATTACATCACTGACAAGGGAGACGGAACACTCTTTGTCGTAAACGAAGGGAGTTTCCAGACAAGTACCGCCTCTCTTTCTGTCTATAATCCTGAAACCAACCAGACACTTAATGAGGCTTTCAACAAGGTCAACGGCATGAAACTCGGCGACGGGGGGCAATCCATGACAATAGCCGGAGGCAAAGGATGGATTGTAGTCAATAATTCCAATGTGGTGTTTGCTGTAGATCCCTATACTCTGAAAGAGAAGGGACGCGTCACAGGACTGACATCTCCCCGATATTTTCATCAGGTCAACGACAAGAA
Organism: uncultured Sangeribacter sp.; assembly: GCA_964634905.1. Lineage (GTDB taxonomy): Bacteria > Bacteroidota > Bacteroidia > Bacteroidales > Muribaculaceae > Lepagella. Next base: position 3,015 of record CAZWJO010000026.1, on the reverse strand, counting down.
AGCATACGTCACACAGATGTATGACAACCGTATTGCCGTCGTAGACCCATCAACATACAGCGTCACAGGCTATATCGAAGTGCCAGAGATGGAAGTAGCCACAGGATCGACAGAACAGATGGTGGCATACGGAGACTACGTCTACTGCAACTGCTGGAGTTATCAGAAGAACATCATTAAGATAGATACTCGCTCAGATAAAGTCGTAGAAACACTTGAAGTCGGTATCCAGCCTAAAGCGATCGCACTTGACTGCAACGACAAACTTTGGGTGCTTTGTGACGGAGGAAGTTGGTCTGGAAATCCGATTGGGTATGAAGAACCTACTCTCTTAAAAATAGATGCAAAAAGTTTCAAGATCGAGCAGACACTGACATTCCCACTCGGCGACAGCGTATCCGAATTATGTCTCAATGGTAAGAAAGACACACTCTATTGGATCAATGGCGACATCTGGACTATGAATGTAAACAGCCAGACACTTCCCTCAGAATCTCTCATAAAATCCAACGGAACTTATTATTACGGACTGACCGTCGGTCCTAAAACCGGAGAAGTGTATGTGGCTGATGCCATCGATTATCAACAGAATGGTGAAATTTATCGCTATTCGTCAACTGGCAATCGTATCGCACAATTCAGTGTCGGAATCATCCCGGGTGCATTCTGCTGGCTTAAATAATGCATAATTCATAATGCATAATGCATAATTAGCTTCGCTCAAGCTAAAGCAAGTCATAATGCATAATTGGCTACGCCCAAACTAAATCAAGTCATTATACATAATGCATAATTATTTTATAATGATATTGAGTTAATTAATTTTTATGTTTGAGTTATTGCGGATAAAGATAAAGTGTATGGTGGCAGCTGTGGCAGTTGCTGCCATATACTCATACACATCTGCTCAAGAACAGAGTTTACCGGATACCATCATGCTTGAGGAGTTTGAAATCGTCGCTCGCAGACCGATGCAAGAAATCGGGGTGCAGAAGACTACTTTTGACTCGATTGCACTGAAGGAAAACATAGCTCTTTCAATGGCGGATGTACTGACATTCAACTCTTCTGTATTCGTGAAAAGCGCCGGGCGAGCAACTCTCTCTACCGTAGCGTTTCGTGGCACTTCACCATCGCATACCAACGTAAGTTGGAACGGCATGCGCATCAACAGTCCGATGCTTGGAATGACTGACTTTTCTACCATACCTTCATTTTTCGTAGATAAAGCGACATTGCTGCATGGCACATCTTCTGTCAATGAATCAGGCGGTGGACTCGGAGGAGCCGTATCGCTCGCAACTGCACCTGAGCTGAACAAAGGATTTGGAGTCACGTACGTACAAGGAGTCGGCTCGTACAAGACTTTTGATGAGTTTCTGAAACTCTCCTATAGCAACCGACATTGGGCATTCACGACACGTGCAGTCTATTCCTCTTCCGCCAACGACTATACATATATCAACCATGACAAAAAAGAGAATATATATGATGATGACCACAACATCATAGGTCAATATCATCCAAAGGAAAAGAACCGCTTAGGATCTTTCAAGGATTTTCACATATTGCAGGAAATCTATTATGACACAAAGAAGGGAGACCGATTCCTTCTCAATGCATGGTATACGGCTTCAAACCGTGAAATCCCTATGCTCACTACAGATTACGCAGAAGAACGAGGTATTGAAAACCGTCAGCGTGAAAATACTTTTCGCGGCGTAATCGGCTGGAGGCACGCACGTTCCACGTGGAACCTTGATGTACGTGGAGGTTATATCCACACTTGGATGGGTTATGACTACAGTCGAGAAATGACACAGGACGTATGGTCTACCATGACCCGCTCACGTTCGCTCGTCAACACATTTTATGGCAATGTCTTAGCAAATTATTATCCCACAGATCGATGGCTCTTTACCACTTCCCTCACCGCTAACCATAATGACGTAAATTCAACCGACCGCCAGATATCAACCGGCAGCGGCACTCCTGTTGATATCGGGTATCACAAAAAACGTCTTGAAACGAGCGGATCCATGACAGCACGATGGCAACCGATGGATGGAGTGGGGCTTTCTGCCGTGGTCCGCGAAGAAACCTACGGCACCAAAGCGACCTCTCCCATACCTGCCTTCTTCGCCGATTGGAAAGCAATCAACACATACAACTACAAGACCTTATATGGCCTGACCTTAAAAGCATCAGCAAGCCGCAACTACCGCTATCCATCTCTCAACGACCTCTATTTCATGCCGGGTGGCAACCCTGACCTGCGCAACGAAAAAGGTTGGACTTACGACTGCGGATTTGACTTCGAAGTGTCGCAAAACCGCCTATTTGAAGCTGGGTTCTCCGCTACATGGTTTGACTCGCATATAGATGATTGGATTATTTGGCTCCCTACCATTAAAGGATTTTTCTCCCCACGCAACGTGAAGAGCGTGCATGCCTACGGAATAGAGCTTAAAGGAAATGCTTCATTGACTCCATGGCAAGATTGGAAATTTGCTGCCAATCTCTCCTACTCCTGGACTCCATCTATTAATGTCGGGGAGAAGATGAGCGAAGCCGATAAATCCATAGGTAAGCAGCTGCCATATATACCTCTACACTCTTTATCGGGCACCCTGAGGGCAGAATGGAAATCGTGGGGACTTATCTACAAGATATTTTTCTACTCCCGACGATATACCATGACGAGCAATGCCTCCACACTGACCGGCGACCTACCGGCTTATAGCATCAGCAATCTTACACTTGAAAAGACACTGAAATTCACATCAAATCGCATTGAGCAGCAACACAGTGCTGAGGACGCAAGTCCGAAGCCAGCTCCGACACTCCAATTCAAGCTCGCACTCAACAATCTCTTCAATGCAGACTATCTCTCAGTACTCTCCCGACCGATGCCAGGCACAAACTTTGAATTCTTTGTCTCCTTTGAATATTAATAATTTATTAGACCAATTAGACCAATTAGACCAATTAGACCAATTAGACTAATTAGACCAA
>CAZWJO010000025.1:15322-30645 GCA_964634905.1 uncultured Sangeribacter sp. | reverse complement strand
TAGTGAATAGTGAATAATAAATAAATTTTTGAGTATGCAAAAAAAACAAATGCCTGGCACAAAGGCAATCCTGAACAAGATCGATGAGATCAAACGTGAGATCAACACAATGGCGGAACTCTGCCATACTGAGCAGCGCGAGCGCAACGAGCAGGAGGAATCCCGCTACAAGACGCTGACCCGCGAACTCTCCTACTGGGAGATGAAGCTTCAGGCTACCGGCCCTGAGGCCAAGCGTGAGGAATCCCCTTGGGCTATCTTCCGCGAGAAGATCCAGGGTGGAAATCAATTTTCCGTCATGCTACGTGAAGAAGGTGATAATAATACCCCTCCTGCTACTACCACCACAAGTTCCGGAATGAGCACAGCAGACTTCACTGGCACAGACGGCAGCGTGAATCCGATCGTACCGCTCACTGTAGGAGATCTTATCGAGCCTCTCGAGGAAGGCACGATCATCGGCAAACTCGGTATGCGTATGCCTACCGGTCTCCGTGGACGCTATGAATCGACTGTAGTAGGCACTGTCGACGTTACCGTTGAAGATGAAGGGGCGGAAGTGGAGGATTCCACCATCGACCTTGACTCCGTAGCTGCCGACCATCAGAGACTTGCAGCCAAGGTCACAGCCACACGCCAGAGCCTTTTCCAGTCTGACTACAAGCTTGAGCAGATCATCAAGACCCAGCTTGCCAAGGGTCTGGCACGAGGCATCAATAAGATCATGCTCTCTCCTGACAAATTCAATGCCAAGACCCGCATCTGTGGTCCATTTGTCGCCCTCAAATCCAAGGCAACGACACTCTCTGCATTCGGATCATCCACTTTCAAGCAACTCAATAAAATTAAAGCCACATTGCTTTCAGAGGGCCTGAATGCAGAATTCCTCTGCTGGGTGATGAGCGAGAGCACCAAGGCAGAACTCGAAGCTACTCCGAAGGATGCAGGTAGCGGCATCATGGTGATCGAGAACGACCGTCTTTGCGGACTCCCGGTGTATTGCTCTCACTTCATCACAGACGATTACATCGGACTCGGCGACTGGAGCTTCCAGCTCTGCGGACTCTTCGACCAGATATCAATGATCGTCGATCCGTTCACACTTGCCGGACAGGACAAGGTGCGCTTCATCCTCAATGCCAACTACGGCACGCTCACCTACCGGCAGGAAGCGTTTGCCCTTGCTAAAGTGACAAGATCCTAATGTCAATGCATAATTCATAATGCAAAATAATTTGCTATGATCACCGACGATGACCTCTGTCTGCTCAAAGCATCGGCCAGAGTGGACTATGATGACGAAGACGAATATCTCCGCACCCTGCTCGAGACCGCGGAGGCTTCAATCGTGCGTCGCACCAACCGCGATATCTCCGAACTCACCGACGAATCAGGAAGGCTCTCAGCCCCTGAGCTCCGCCAGGCTGTGTGTTTCCTCGCGAAGGAATGGTATGAGAATGGCGGAGTGTCGTCGCCGGGAAATATGAACGCTCCTCTCTACGGCGTGGAGTATCTTGTCAGACCCTTCATAAAACTTGTGCCTGATGCGTAGCTCTAAGATGCGATACCGGCTCAGGATCCTGAAGCCGGAGACAGAGACGGACGCCTTCAAGTCGAAGCGCACCAGATGGAGTGAGACAGCAATGACATGGGCAGAGAGGGTCCGGACCACTCCCCGCTATGGCGTGGAAGTGGATGAGCTCTTTTCCGACCAGATTACGGAATTCAACATCCGGGCATACCATGAGGTGAAAGCCAACTGGAGAGTCGAGGACTCCGACGGAACGCTTTATACAGTCACCAACGTAATCCCCAATATACCGAGGGGCATGAAGACCCTGAGGTGTGAAAAAGTGAACCTATGATCGAGTACGAACCTGAAAATCTCTCGAAACTTCTCATGGAATTGGAGCCAAAGAGAAGAATACAGGCTTTGAAAGGTGCCTCAAGGAAAGCTTCCAACAGAGTCCGGAAGAAGGCTGTGGAAAATCTCCGAAGTTCCAAACTTAGGTCCAACAAGGATCTTGAAAAGGGAATCCGCAGGGAGATCTACAGGAGAAAGCCCGGTTTTCGTGTGACCATTGGATCCAAGGAAAAGAAACAGCGCACCAAGAAAGGCCAGGCAAAAGAGACTTGGACAAGCTTTTCCCATCACACCAACCGCAAAGGACTCAAAAAACCGGTACTCATCTGGGCGGAGGAAGGCACAAAGGTAAGAAAAACCCGCACCCAATCAAAATTTTTTGTCCGGAAGAAGAAAGGACACTTGACCGGGCGTATGCCGGCATATCAATTCATGAAGAAGACGAAAAATGACGTGAAAGACCAAGTTACGGATTTCTATCGCAAGTCGTTGGAAGAAAGTATAACCCAAGCAGTCAAGAAATATGGAAACAAATGAACCTACCCTGATATCATTCGCATCGACATCGATCAGTGCCGGACTCATAATAGGAGCGATACTTACGGAAGATCCCTCGATATCGGCAATGGCCACTCAGGTTTTCCCGGTGGTCACGGATGAGGCAGATTTGCCCTATATCTCCTATCGGGTTCTGAAGATGGAAAATACTCCGGTGAAGGGAATGCAGACATCCGATATGCTGCTGATGGAGGTGAACTGCTTCTCCGGCACCTACGCCGGAAGCGTAGGACTTGCGGAATGTGTCCGGAATGCCCTTGACGGCAAACAGAGATCATACGACAACATCACTATGCGATCCTGCTCATTCGAGGACCGCGAGGAGACTTGGCAAGACGACGCTTACGTGCAGCGGCTCATATTCAGGATAAAAATCTAAATTTAATCAACATTCAAAATTCAACATTCAAAATTCACAATTATGGCAGGAGAAACCACCACACCAAAAACAGGCTATGTAAATGGCAGCGACCTTCTTCTATATTTAGGGGAAAAAGCCATCGGACATTGCACTTCACACACTTCCACATTCAACAGTGAAACCAAAGACCGCGCAGTAAAACCGGTTGCATCGGCGGCCATGTCTTCCGGTCTATGGAAAGATAAGACAGTCATAGGACTCTCCATCTCTATCTCAACAGAAGGGCTTCGCTTCTACAACGAGACTGAAATGGGCTTCAAGGGTCTATTCACGGAATGGATCAAGGGCAAGAGCGTGACTCTGAAATGTATGGAGCGAGGCAGCACAACTCCATATCTCGTTGGGAAATTTGTCATTGCTTCTCTTGAGGAAAGCGCACCCGCACAGGATGATGCAACCTACAGCGCAACCTTTGAGAATGACGGTATGCCGGAAACACTCGATGCTACCAAAATCACTGAAACAGCACAATCTTAATTATGAAGCGGATTGTCATAACCATTAATGGAGAAGAATTCCCCTGTAGTCCGACTATGGGGGCAATGCTCCGTTTCAAGCAGGAGACCGGCAAGGAGATCACAGAAATAGATCCGTCGAGTTTCACGGATCTGTGCACATATCTATGGTGCTGTGTCGTATCTGCCGCGAAGCGCGAGGGAAAGAAATTCGAGATGTCGCTCATGGATTTCGCCGACAGCATCATGCCGGAAGACATGACCGCATGGAGCAATGCCATTTCTAAGGCACAGGAATCCACAGACGACTCTGACGAAGAAAAAAAAAGTCTTTAGGAGTCTATGATATGCTTGGGATAGCCGTCGGATGCGTCGGCCTATCCCTTGATGATTTTTGCAGGCTATATTTCGAGGAGTTCGAGAGCATCTGCAAGTCCTGGAGGGAAATGAACGAAAGGCAGGAACGGGATAATTGGGAGCGTACGAGAATATTGGCAGCCATCTGTATCCAACCGCACATAAAAAAGAAAATCACCCCAAGGCAACTCCTTCCATTGCCATGGGATCGAACTGGGAATAAACAAAAGTCTGAAGCTCCTATACTTTCCCGGGAAGAACAGAGAGCGAGGTTTGAGGAATTGAAGAATAAATTGGGTTAATCGTTATCTTTAAAACCTTCTTTATAAAACCAATATAATCCAGCAAAGGCACAAACAACCATTGCAATCATAAAGATGATTACTAATGCTCCAATAATATTACCTATTACTTCTGCCATTGCTATCAAATTTTGAATACCTTTATTATATAACAAATTAATTTAAGGAAAAGTTAAACATTAATATTCAAAAACAATGGCCAAAGACAATAACATCTGCATTTCTTATAAGATAGAAGGAGAAGCTGGAAGTTTTAAAAAGATTATCGTAGATGCTGAGTCACTTCAAAAGCTCCTGCAGGCTAATATCACAGAGGCAGAGAAGCTCAAGAAATCTTTTTTGAACTTCGCTACCATGACTAATGGAATCAAGAATGTTGACAAATCTATCAGCGAGCTTTGCAGTGGATTAGATAAAATCACAGGCGAAAGTTTAAATTTCGATAAGGCCATGAAAGCGGCCAACACTATGGCCGGCAAAGACAGCGCAGGATTCAAGGAATTGAAAGATGATGTAGCCGCACTTGCCAAGCAACTGCCTATCGCGCGTGATGAACTCGCCAACGGCCTGTATCAGGTCATATCAAATGGAGTCCCTGAAGACAACTGGCTTGAATTTCTCAATGCATCTGCTAGATCTGCAGTCGGAGGTATAGCTGACATCAACAAGGTTGTAGGCGTGACATCAACTGTCATCAAGAACTATGGATTGGAATGGAGTGCAGCTGCGGATATTCAAGACAAGATCCAGCTTACTGCCAAAAATGGTGTGACTTCATTCGAGCAATTGGCTCAGGCATTGCCGAGAGTAACCGGTAATGCCGCGACATTGGGAGTCTCCATAGATGAATTGATGGGCACATTTGCCACTCTCACTGGTGTAAGCGGCAACACTGCCGAGGTATCTACACAATTGGCTGCCATATTCACTGCCCTTGTAAAACCAAGTAGTGAAGCTACAAAGATGGCGGAGAAGATGGGAATACAGTTTGATGCTGCCGCTATAAAGGCATCTGGAGGGTTCCAACAGTTCCTTTCAAACCTTGACGCTAGCATCAAGACATACGCACAAGCAAACGGAGTGCTTGAGCAAGAGGTGTATGCCAAACTTTTCGGAAGTGCTGAATCTCTTCGTGCCTTGATTCCACTTCAAGGTGAGCTTTCTGAAAAATTTACATCTAATGTGGCTGCCATGGTTGACAGTGCAGGAACTATGGATGCCGCTTTCAAAGACATGTCGAGCACCGGGGAAGCCGTCACCCAGATGTTGAAGAATAAATATGCTGCTATTGTCGATGTTGTAGCCGGTTTGGTGTCGGGAATCCAACCATATTTGAATTTTTCAGCTGGACTTGCTTCCACTGCTGCCAATTCATTAGTTTTAGTCCAAGCATTCAAGCAACTGCATATTACGCAACATCTAGTGGCGATGCGCACAAAGCTATTGACTGCACTATTACCCATCGTAGGATTGAAGGGGAAGTCTGCAGCAGCTGTCATTCGCATCTTCAGTTCTGCTCTTAAAGGAGGAGCTTATAGTGCCACAGCATTCAAGGTGGCTTTGAGAGGTGTGCTGTTGCTTACTGGAATAGGAGCAGCCATTGTTGCAGTAACTACTATCATCAGTCATTTTAGCAATACTGTCGACGATGCGACGGACAGTGTGAAAAAGCTCGATGATGCATCTGATGAATACACAAGGGCTGCTGCAGACGCAAAGGTGCAGATTGACAATGATAAGAAATCATTGGAAGAACTCATCAAGGCAAAAAAATCTACAAAAGAGGCAATAGATCATCTTAATGAAACATATGGGGAGATATTCGGACAGTATAAGACTGATGAAGAATGGCACAAGATACTGACCGAGAAAAGCCAACTTTATGTAAAGCAGATGGGTTATGAAGCCCAGGCAAGAGCTTTGGTGGCAAAAGTTGCAGAGGCATCAATCAACCGTGAATTGGCCGCTGAAAAAAAAGCCGAACTGGAAAGATCTGGGAAAAATAAGACCACTGTCTCTCGTGGTGTGGGAGGTGGTACTTCTGGAAATGTTCAAGCTGTGATCTTTCAGGTAGATACAGATGAATATAGACAAGCATGCAAGGACCTGGAGGAAGCGACAGCAATAGAAGAAGAGTTGCAAAAACGTTTGGATTTCATTTCTGACAAAGCCAGTGAGGTAACTAAGGAAATAAATAATGGTTTGGCAAGTACCAACAAGAGTCTGAAGGTGAATGAAATGAATTGGGATCAAGTGGACGAGGCTATTAAGGAGACAGAAAAAAGTCTCAAGAAAACTATTGACCCCCAAAAAATAAAGGAACTTTCATCATATAATGCCCAACTTAAAGCACGCAAGAAACTTCTTGAGACCCAGTTGGGGTTTGGAACACAAAACCATACAAAAAAGAAAACAGAGGTGGCAGATCCTAAGACTGAGGAGGAACTGAGCACCAATATAGAAATCTATAAAAAGAAACTCACAAATGAAGACACTGAGGAGCAGCGCATTTTCAGAGAAAAAATAGCACGCTGGCAAGCTCTTAAAGACGCTATAGCTGATAAACAAAAGGAAGCAGAGCGTCCTAAGACTCTGACCTCTTTGGAGGACATTAATCGGGAAATCAGTTATCAGCGTACTCTTCGTTCCAAAGCAACTAAAGATAATATTGCCGAAATAGATGCGGAGATAGACCGGTTAGAGACTCTTGCTGATGAAATAGAATCTGCAGCTCATATACCACTTCCTCTTGAAGAAATCAAGAGCTACCAACAGTTAAACAAGGAACTTTCATATTATTCCTCGCTGCATGACAAAGCCAAGAATGAGACGGAACGAGGTTTTGCTCAAGAAAAAATCAATCAACTCAATGACCTGAAAAAGACATGGGATCAGACCCTTGATGCACTTAAGCAACCCGCCGACATCTCCTCCCTCAATTCCATCGAGAAATTGGATGAGGCCTTAAGCTACTACGAGGCCAAGCAAAAACAAGCTTCCGCCGACGAGATCCAAAATATCCAGAAGACAATCGACGCCCATGTGCGAAAGCGTGAGGCTCTGCAACGAGGCATCGAGATACCTACCATGGCCAGGGAGGCTGAGGAAATCAACAAACTGACTGGACGCGATTACAAGCTCAAGATCCGAGGGATGGGGTTTGATGAGCTCACGGAGAAAATCAGAGATCTTCAGCGGATGCTCGATGACATGGATCATCCTGTAACTGAATCCCAGCGTAAGGATATCGAGAGCCTTATTAGAGTGTATGAGCAATGGCGAAAGGAGGGTGTCAACACTTTCGACACTTACCGAAGCGGTTGGGATGGATTGAAGACCATTGGTAGCGGGATCGAGAACCTGACAAGTGTTCTCGAGGGAAACGGTAATGCCTGGCAGAAAATCACTGCCATCATCGACGGTTTCCTTCAGATCTATGACGGGATCAAGACTATTGTCGGAATCATAAACATGCTAAGTATGGCCACAACTGCGCATACAGCAGCCAAGTCAGCTGAAGCAACAGCCATTGGTGTTTCTTCCGGCGCACAGACAGCAGAGGCTATGACATCTGAAGCTGCAGCCGCTGCCCAGATTCCTGTGATCGCTGCCAATAAACTTGCTACGGCAAGCTACATGGAACTTGCTGCCGCTGCTTACTTCGCCGCGCATGCCTCAATCCCATTTGCAGGATTTGGTATTGCTTCAGGTTTTGTAGCTTCTGCGACAGCAATGGTAGAGGCAATAGGAGTGATGCCTTTTGCCGACGGCGGAATAGTCAGCGGTCCGACGATCGGACTTATCGGGGAATATGCCGGGGCAAAAAACAATCCTGAGGTGATAGCCCCACTCGACAAGTTGCGCAATTTGATAGAACCGAAAGATAGTATAGGGGGCAAGGTGACATTCCATATCGCCGGACGCACCTTGGTAGGGATATTGGAAAAAGAAACCAACCTTAAAAACAGAAGCTGACATGACAAAATTTCTTAGATATATGGGAGAATTCATGAGCCGGGCAGGTGTGTTGTGGCGAGTGGAGATCCTTCAGGATGCGGACCGGGCTTTCGAGGAAGTCGGGGATCTGACTTTTGAGGCTGACGATCCCCTTCTGATAGAGTGGGCTCTCACAGAGAAGCAGGATGCCGTATGCGGCAGCACTGCCACACTGAATATAGAGAGTCCCGGCGACCGCACATACGAGGATCTATATACCATCGCTCCCGGACGGATCAGGATGGATGTATATCGGGAAGATGCCCTGTATTGGAGCGGGGCACTGGATCCGGAGTTCTATGAAGAGCCATACGAACGGGCCCGCAACTACCCCGTCACCCTGACTTTCTCCGACTTCGGAATTCTTGACCGTTTGAAATATGACCTCACAGGACTCAGGACTATTAAGGAAATCATAGAATATGCCATGGGAAGGAGCGTCATCAAATATGATGGCATCGAATACCAGGATCTGACCACAACCTACTTCGAGGATGGAACGACGAAAGCAGAAATCAGCGAGATCTCGGTCAGGAGCGACAATTTCTATGATGAGGAGGGTGAGGCTTCGACGCTACGGGAGGTACTTGACGGAATGCTCCAGCCGTTGGCACTCCGGATGATCCAGCGCAATGGCAAGATCCATATCTACGACCTCAATGGCCTATACCTGAATGGCGAGGTAAAAGAGATAGAATGGGATGGCAGCTCAAGCACCATGGGGACCGATAGGGTCTACAACAATGCCAAGGTGAATTTTTCACCTTACTCTTCTTCAGAGCTGCTTTCTGGGGATGTTGTGTTTAAGGATCCATATTCATCAGAAATGTCAAACTTGACCAACTCATCGAAAAGCGATGGGGAATATTACAGTTTCTATCCTGATTATAGTGACGACCATGTGCAGGGAGCAGACTGGGACCACAGGCTCATAAATTTCACAATATTCTTGGGAAATGGGGAGGGTCTGGATTATGTCAATCCGAGAGCAAGGTATTTTCATATTTTGCCTATGGTAGGAGGTCCATCAGAAGTCGACGGCGTGGCATGGGGATTTTGTGTCGGACATGGGAAAATAACACCCGCCGCTTCCAGACACAAACTCAACAGTATCACCAAAGCTTCGGATATCGTGATGATGCGGACCCACAAGGTTTTCATTCCGAAGCTCAACGATTCGGATCAGAAAGCTTATTATCTACGGCTGACATTGGAGATGCTGATGGATCCACGCTATAATCCCTTTACAGGAGCAGACGATAAGAAAAAAAATACTAACGAAGAAACCAACTACCTGAACGTGAAGAAATGGACGGCTTGGACTTTCGTGCCGGTGGCGGTCAGCCTCTATGACGGCAATGGAAATGCCACGTATCATTATGTCAACAGCAACATCGCCAAGTATGCCACTCACATGCAGCTCGCATTCTCAGAAGGGTCATGGGTTGCCGGAGCGGCTTCTTTCGGCGATGCATGGTTGGAATACTACAATGTAGAAGATCAGGGCGAGGATACAGGTATCCTCGGATGGAAAGCGAACCGGCACACTGTCGGCAGACCGGACACAACCTTGAGATGCAATCCGGATGATTTTGCGGCCCGGCCTTCGGAATTTAGATTCTATGACAGTTTCAAGCAGATGGCCGACGGACAATATATCCCTTATCCTCCGGACGGTGGATATTTGGAAGTGACGGTCTATGCCGGCGTGAATTGCTACGACTACGGGGAACCGATATCATGGTTGGATGCAATCCAAGGCAGAGACACGAGCTTTGAGACAACTAAGTCCTGGGATGAAAATGGACTCTATGACAAGATAAGATGGCTGCTTTATAAGGTCCCGAAACTGGAGATAGTGAAAAACAACCTGGTCTTTGACGAGGCGGAACTGGATGATGTGGAATACAGCGGATATATCAATGCGGATGCGATGGAAGAGATCAGCATCGACACGATATGCGGCACATCCGACAAAACGTGCCCCTCAGCCAAAGGTGTTTTCTTCCGGACAACAGATTCCCTTCAGCTGAAGAAACTGAAGAGAGCCAGGGTTACGGATCATCCGGAGAATCTTCTTATCGGAACTCTCTATAGCCAGTTTGCCGACAGGAAGACCACTCTCTCCGGAGAATGCCGGATAGATCCTTCCGGAATTGTGGCGTATTCGGAGGCGAACCAAGGAGAAAAGAAGTTTATGCTTGCCGGCGAGACACAGAATGTGATCACCGACACTACTGACGCTACTTTCATAGAGTTTCGTCCGGACGAATACGAGGCTCAGTAATAAAAGTTACCATGGAGAAAAAATTCATATCAGCAATCATTAACCGCTCCCCTCGCCCACGCAGCAAGCGGCTTAGGGAACAGGGAATCGGAGGTTTTATCAAAGGGAATTCAGTGGTCACAGTCGGCGGATCGGGGGATTACCATACGCATGCCAATAAGTCGGCTCTCGATCAGATTAGCACCGATGAGGACGGATATCTCTATCTTTCTCACACCCAAGATACGGATGGAGAGATTGAGACTGTCATCGAGAAGGTGAAGGCTGGGTATGCTGATGAATCTGACCATGCGTTGCTTGCGGATCTTGCCGAAGATCTTACTGAAGAGAGTCCTACTGCGAAGCTGATCAGGGGATTCTCCGGCAATTTCATTCCCATGGTAAAATCCGGAGAAGATCTTGTGCCTTCGACTTGGGCTGCCATCAGCGAGGGCACACCTCTCTATGCTGTGAAATCGGTCAAAGGTTTCTATACGGAGGAATGGCTTTCGGCACGCGGATTGAATCCTCTTGCTCCGTCTGGACCAGTAGGAATTGATGAGGCTCAGCTCGCACAGTACTTGATTACAAACCAATATGCGAAAAAGAGTGACATACCATCACTTGTCGATTATGCTCTGAAGACGGAAATTCCGTCCCTCTCAGACTATGCGAAGCTGACGGATATTCCTTCGCTGGCCGATTATGCGAAGAAATCAGAAATTCCGTCTTTGTCCGGATATGCCACGGAGCAATGGGTGTTGGATAAGAACTTTCTTACAAGCCATCAATCCATATATTCACTGACCCTTCAGGCAGGGCAATTCTCGGGGAAGACCTACAATCCCAAGAGTTCAGCTCAGACTGTCAACATTCCGACAACGACAAGCCATCTGACTAACGACAGTGACTTCACGACCAACGCATTGTTGACGGCAGGGTTGGCGTTAAAACTTGACACGACCACATTCACTTCTTTCAAGAGTGACTACGACACTTGGAAAGCCACTATTGACGCTTTCAAGACTCTGTTTGACGAGATGTTTGAGAAAGACGGCACGGGTACGAATTGGAACATCAAAGCAAAGAAAGGTCTGTGGTCGCCGTCGTTCATATCGGCAAGAGGAAAGAACTCAGACGGAGCGAGTGGCGGAAGTGCATTTGGGCTTATGCGCTCGTGGCCGACAACAGACCCGACCAACACCACGAATGACGCTTTAGGGGCAAACCTCGGATGGGAACTCCGCAATAGGATAATTGACTTGGAGAACGGTGGTTATCTGACATCTGTGGCGTGGGGCGATGTGTCGTGTAAGCCGACATGGATAGGCGCAAACAAGCCGACGTATGCTTTCTCGGAACTGACATCGCATCCGACTACATTGGCTGGATACGGCATCACGGACGCAAATATAGACGGAGGGATTATCACGCTTGGGTCTAACACCATAAAACCTCTTGTGGCGCATCAGACGATTCATGCACTGACTTTTGCGGTAGGTTCTTTCAGTGCAAAGACCTATACGCCTAACGCTTCGGCTCAGACCGTCAATATACCTACGACCACTTCGCACATCACGGAGGGTTCACGGCTCTACTTCACGGACGCAAGGGCGCAATCGGCACTTGCGAGCACCGTCACGGCTATCAATAACGCCATCGCATTGAAACTTGACAAATCGACTTTTGATGACTTCAAGGCACTTTGGGAAGAATACTTCACATTGGAGAATGTAAACGGAGTCAAGCGCATCAAGGCAAACTACGGCTTGTATTCCGTCAGCTTTGTGTCGGCAAGAGGCTTGAATAGCAATGGGGCGAGCGGAAGTGCATTCGGGCTATACACGAATTGGAACAGTACGCCTGCAAGCACGGACGCGTTGGGTGCGGTAATCGGCAAGCAGAAGATTGACGCATTGCAGGCGCAAATAGACAACCTACCTACCACATCCGTGAATCCGTATGCTCTGACGATACAGAAGAACGGCACGACGCTCGGCACGTATGACGGGTCTGTGGCTAAGACGATAAACATTTCAGACGTTGCATCGGCTTCGGACTTATCATCCTTATTGTCGAATAAGGCTGACAAAAGCCAACTTGCAGGATACTTACCGTTGACTGGTGGTACGCTCTCTGGCGTATTGAGTTTGCAATTTGATGTCGATACATCAAGAGCCAAAGGATACTCATGGAAAGACACTTCTGGCACTGTCGTGGGTCAAGTGATTATGCACAACACCGCCAAGGGTATTATAATCAATTCTACGGGAGCGACTGAAATTTGGAATGACAAAGCTGGCAAATACTCGCTATATATTGGGGAGAACAATCTGACCTACAACACGAAAACTATATGGCACGAAGGTAATTTTGCACCAAGCAATTACTATACCAAGACGGAAGCGGATAACAGGTATGTGAATGTGTCGGGCGATACTATGACAGGCTTGTTGACAGTTCCGCAACTCAATATAGTCGGGACGGCATTGTCCGACGCTGTGTTGACAGCAGATAATGCGAAAAACGTTTATTTCCAAGTCGGAAGCAGGATTAGCTTTGTCATCAATGATACAGAGGCTTGTGTAAGACCGGGAAATTCATACAACAATGTGTTTGCCCTCGGCAAGTCAGCTGCCCGTTGGAGCAATGTCTACTCCGTACTCGGCAATTTCTCAGGACTGATTACAGCTTCTTCTGGCGTTCAGATAGGAGGCACCGCAGATTACGGTTGGTATTTATCCAGCTCACGTATAGCCGCAGGTTCGGGTGTAGCAAAGGGCGTGAACGTCGGCTCGTTGCTTGTGTCAAACGCATGGGCGGACTATTCAAAAGTACCGACCAACGGCATATACGTCAAAGGCTCAATCAGGATAGGCGAGTGCACCATTACCTACGAGGATGGGGGACTGCATTTCAGCAAGGGCATCTATTCGGATTCATTCGTGAGTGCGAGGGGTCTGAACTCCGACGCTTCTGGAGGTGGCGGCAAGTCATACCTGTCGGAGTTGCTTGACGCCACAATCACGAATCCGCAGAGCGGTCAGCTGCTCGGGTACAACGGCTCGAAGTGGATCAATGTCGGTGGGTACGCCACTCAACAGTGGGTAAATGACAAGGGGTATCTGACTTCGCATCAGTCGTTGGCCAATTACGTCACACTGGACACCGCGCAGACGATAAGCGGGGTCAAGACGTTCAGCTACGGTCTGAAACTGAACACCGCAACTTCTTGGACGAGTTCTGACCGCACCGTGCCTTTTGGAATGTCGGATGAGCCGGCCACATTGAGATATTATTCCGACGATGCCAACAAGGGCCTGACATTCAACCCAAACACAGGCGCGTTGAAGTCCGGCTCATTCGTGAAGCGTGGTGGCACATCCTCCCAGTTCCTAAAGGCTGACGGAAGCGTTGACGGGACGGCGTACCTTGCATCGTCATCCTATACGGCGGCAAACGTCCTGTCGAAGTTGCTTACGGTTGACGGCTCTGGCTCTGGGTTGAATGCGGACTTGCTGGACGGGGTGCATCTGACATCGTTGTTCCGCAATCTTGGGAAGAATCCTAATTTGGATTCTTGGGGAGACGATAGCAATGCAAACGGTGTTATCTACATCAATACAACCACTCCCGTCAACGGACAACCTTTCAATTACGGCTCCATCCTGAGCGTAAACACAGACGCATCAAGCTGGATGTTGGGAGTCTCATCTACCATCGATGCCGAGCCTTATTTCCGCAAAAGGTGGTGGAGCACGAACGGTGGCGAATGGAGCGGATGGAAACGCCTTGCGTTCACTTCATCCAACGTGGCATCCGCCTCGAAGCTGAAGACGGCATGCACCATCTGGGGGCAGTCGTTTGACGGCACTGCAAATGTCAGTGGAAATATGACGAGCGTCGGGAACATCACTGGCAGCGGCGCAATGGAGGTCAAAGCCAATGGAGAAATCACAATCAACGGCACAAGCAACCTGCGACTTAAATACAACAGTACGGATGCGAAGTCTGTAATCCTCAACGGCTTGTCGTTCAAGCCTTATGATTCAGCTACCAATGCGCTGACTCTTGGCTCGTCGTCGGCAGTGTGGAAGGAGGTCTACGCGCGTGACTACCGTAGCGACACTACGGCTTATCTATCGAGCGGCTCGGGGACAACAAGCATAATATTCAGGCTGGGCACCACCGAGAAAATGCGTATCCTTCAGCCGAACGGATATGTGGGAATCAATACCGCCTCTCCCGCATTCCAACTCGATGTGGTTGGCTCGCAACGGCTGTCATCATCCATAGGCGGTGCCGGCGGCGACGTGAGCCTGCAACTGTGGCGAGGGACAAACGCATCATGGCGCATCCTCAACACAGCCGGCAACCTCAAATTCCAGAGCAACTATACCGACAAGGCTGGAGATTATTTCGATTGTCTCCAACTTAGCTACAATTCAGGCAACGCTTGGATAAAAGGCACTGTGAATGTCAGCAATTCAATCATATCCTCGAAGGTGACATCAACGCACCTTGCGGGCAACCAGGGGCAGGCTATCATCAACTCGACGGCTTCGGCAGGGGCGTATGTCATGCTGGCGAAGATGAACTCGAGCAACGGCTATTTCACCGTTGGCTCGTACCAGAGCCAATTTATGCTGTACTACACCGCCAAGAGCACCGTGGACGCAAATACGAACTCGACAACGCACAACATCACGCTGCTCGACGAGTCTGGAGTGACAGCGGTGAAGAAGCTGAAAATCGGTGGTATCACATTGGAGGAGGTCAACGGCAACCTACACATTAATAAGGGCATCTATACGGATTCATTCGTGAGCGCGAGGGGTCTGAACTCCGACGCTTCTGGAGGTGGCGGCAAGTCATACCTGTCGGAGTTGCTTGACGCCACAATCACGAATCCGCAGAGCGGTCAGCTGCTCGGGTACAACGGCTCGAAGTGGATCAATGTCGGTGGGTACGCCACTCAACAGTGGGTAAATGACAAGGGGTATCTGACTTCGCATCAGTCGTTGGCCAATTACGTCACACTGGACACCGCGCAGACGATAAGCGGGGTCAAGACGTTCAGCTACGGTCTGAAACTGAACACCGC
>CAZWJO010000025.1:0-15222 GCA_964634905.1 uncultured Sangeribacter sp. | reverse complement strand
GCGGATGGAAACGCCTTGCGTTCACTTCATCCAACGTGGCATCCGCCTCGAAGCTCCATACATCCCGCAACATCTGGGGGCAGTCGTTTGACGGCACTGCAAATGTCAGTGGGAATATGACGAGCGTCGGGAACATCACTGGCAGCGGCGCAATGGTGGTCAAAGCCAATGGAGTTTTGACACTTGACTGCACAAGCGAAGTCCAAATCAAATACAACAACGATGGAGCGCATTCGCTTGTCCTCAATTCATCGGCTTTCAAGCCATTCGTGGCAGCTACCAATAATGTTGACCTCGGTGCATCAAATTCTGTGTGGAAAAACGTATATGCGAAGAATTACACATCTGACACTACGGCTTATCTATCGAGCGGCTCGGGGACAACAAGCATAATATTCAGGCTGGGCACCACCGAGAAAATGCGTATCCTTCAGCCGAACGGATATGTGGGAATCAATACCGCCTCTCCCGCATTCCAACTCGATGTGGTTGGCTCGCAACGGCTGTCATCATCCATAGGCGGTGCCGGCGGCGACGTGAGCCTGCAACTGTGGCGAGGGACAAACGCATCATGGCGCATCCTCAACACAGCCGGCAACCTCAAATTCCAGAGCAACTATACCGACAAGGCTGGAGATTATTTCGATTGTCTCCAACTTAGCTACAATTCAGGCAACGCCTGGATAAAAGGGAATGTTGGTATAGGCGTTACCCCAGAACACAAACTTCATGTGAACGGTGACGCACGCATCACCGACAAGTTCATTGTCAGTCCTTTCTCTAATTATGACAGTTCTACTGCAATTGATGACGGATATGTCGGCATTACGATGAAATCAACAAGCACAATGGCGACGATGGGTTTGGCGACGATGGGAGGTAGCATTTTGGTGTCAATTGAAGATAGGAGTAAAAAAATTGGAGCTGTTTTCCAGTTCGTTGCGGCGAACAAAACCGATTATAATTTGATATTAGGTGGTTTAGCGAATTACAAAGCCACTGGCACTCTTTTCTCTATCAAAGGCTCGACGGCAAGCGAATATTATAACAGGGACACTTATACAGGCTCATCTTGGAATAAAGGTTACGGCGCATACAATGTCGCTATCGCCAACAACTCTGCACAGACTCCGCTTATGGTGGCATACCGTGCTGGCAAGACTCCTTCCGAGGAGGGAACAGACAGGCTCTTTGCGATTGAACTGGTAAATACAGGGGCTAAGCTGAGTCTTGCATTTGGAGGGGCAAGCAAGTATGAATTTTCTTCGGGCGGAGCATTCTACGCATCCACAGGAGTATGGACTTACGGCTATGTGTCGGCGAAAGGGCAGAATACAAGTTCGGACGCAAGGCTGAAGCATTCGCTGAATGCGTTTGAGATTACCCTTGAGCAGATTGCTTTTGCGCCAAGTTTGGCTTTTGATTGGAAAGATGGAGGACATGACATAGGATCGATCGCTCAATACTGGGAGAAAGTGAATCCTTTGTTGACTCCGCAAGATCCCAGAGGCTTCCTCACCCTTCAATATGGGAAAACTGCTCTGCTGAGTGTGATCACCGTAGCAAAGAAGGTAAAGAACCATGAGGAACGGATAGCGGAGTTGGAAAGAGAGAACCGATTGCTTCGCAAAAGGATTGAACAATTAACATTAAAAAATAAGTAAGTATGGGACAAAGCAATGGAATTATTTACGCTCCAGTGAATACGGATGATGTATCAACTACAATTGGAGAGGGCAGTCATGATGTGGCTACGCTCTGCACGTCGGGCAAAATTAAAGAATGGGCGAAATATAAGCCTGTCAGGGTGGATACTCCTCTTACAATCACAGATGCCCAACGTAAGGCTGTGAATTATGGTATTACAAATATTCCTTATTTCACGCTGGGTGCGAATATGGCTTCTTTTATGAGAGGGGCGGGGGCTTTGCCGACAAATGGAGCAAAGGTTGAATACTTTATGTATGAACGTCCTGACACCAATGATTGGAAGAGGCTTGACGATTTTGTAAAAGACACCACAAAGGGATACTGGCATGGAGCGGAGCACCCTATATTTCCTCCCACTTCTTCAGAGATCTCTATCCCCGCGTCCGATTCGCAGAATGTTGATATTTTCTTCAATATCGGCGTTGACGATGAGATGTGCGTAAGATTGTCCGACTTGGATTTCACGCAGGCAGTAGGATCGTTTAACGCATCCAACTGGTATGTCGGCGTTTGCCTCACAAACTCATCGAAGACAGCAGCAATCACACAGACCACGCCGATGACGCAGGTGATGCAGTACGGAGCGATGTGGCGCATACCAAAGGCAACCTTTAAAAGTTTGACACCTGCAGGGAGCTATACTGTCTTTGTGTTCCTCACAAACTATAAGATAGCTGCATTCAGTTCTTTCCCGTCGAGCCATTCTGGGACGTACTATTTCATACCGTTGACTTTTGCAAAAAAGGATATGACAGTCAAGGAGGAGAGCGTCAATCTGCTTATGTCTATAGCGGGATGGCGTGGCACTTCCAACAACAGGACTATTGACTACTCTCTTTCTGTCACCAACAAATCTAACGGAACGATAACGGTCACTAATATTGCGGTCAAAGTCTACAAGGGAGCGACTTTGTTGGCAGAGATAACTCCTACCGTATCGCCTGGTTTCGGACTTGATTCAAATCAATCTCATACTAAGACCGGAAATATTGATGTTAGTACCGCATCCAACAGACTGCAAGCAACATTGATACGTTTGGAAGTCACTGTCAACGGACAGATTTTTGCTTCGGAGGCCAACATTACGGCTACACCACCGCAGAATTGATTCTACTTATTAATAACCAATAATTTTTTACTACAATGAAAGAAAAGAAAGAGAAGAAGGTCGCCGAAAAGGTGACAATCAAGGCTGACAAGGCGATCGCAGCCTACAACGTACTCAACACTCAGAAGAATGCACAGACCGGCAAGGAAGGTTTCAAGCTGTCGGCTCTGGAGACAAAGGACATCTTCATTGTGCTCCGCGCCATCAATGCGCTGAAGCCGATCGCAACGGCTTTCGAGGGATTCCAGAAAGATGCGCAGGAGAAGCTGAGACCTGAGAATTGGGAAGAGGTCGTTGAGAAGTCGCAGAAGTTCAAGGATCTTTCCGATGAAGAGAAGATCGCAGTCAACAAGGCTGTTATGGACTATAACGGAAATGTGTCGGAGTGCATCGCTTCGGAGCTTGAAAAGGAAAAGGAGGTAGATGCTTACGAGCGTCTGACAGAGGAGGGCTTCGGCCTGCTTGTCAGGGAGAACGGTCATCTTTTGGATGTGCCATCGATAGTGCTTTTGCAAGAAGTGCTGGCGTGAGAATAATTAAGAATGTAGAATTTAGAATAAAGATTATGGAACTTAGAAAGACAAGCGAAAACAACAACCGTAATTTTGATGCGGAAGGAAATGTAAGCTATAGCTCAGAAAATGCCAATTATTCCATCAATGACAGCGATGGCAATGAGATTGGAAGCATCAGCCTAAACGTAAGCAATGGAAGCGGCAACGCCAACATCTGTATCAACGGGGTTTCTTCAATCACGGAAGGAGAAACCAAGGTGAAGGCTCTGCTCGGCATCCAATAGCAACCGTTCTAAGCTGTGGAGGGGTGGCATCCTCCTCAGCTACTAAGTTAACGCACAATAATTATGAAACATTTGAAACAAGAATTTGATAAGCTGACTTTCAAGGAAACAATCGTCTATTCACTCGCGATGATATCCACTATTGCAGGGTTTACTCTCGTCTTCCTTGGAATGTATCTTCCTCCAAAAGGGCAAATTCACGAATCAGTGCTGACTGCTTTCGGCCTGATACTGATTTTTGTTGGCTCACTTCTCGGGATATCGATGCATTATAACAACCAGCTATTTTCTTTCAAGAAGTCAATTACAGAGTATCTTCGAGAATGTGGAATCACTCCTGAAACCTTGGTAGATAAAGGAACAACGTCTGAAATTAATAAACTGTAATTCTTCATAATTTTAGTCAAGTGGCACAGATTGAAAAACTCATACCTCACATCCTGCAGTGGGAAAACTCCATCTTCATTAATGAAGGAGAAACTCTTCAAGAAGCTTTCGAAAGAGGTAGAGCCAGGGGAGTAAAGACCGTCAGGAACGATAGTGGCGGCCCGACATTATGTGGCGTGACACTATCGACTTTCCAAGATTGGATACTAAAACATGGTGGACCAAGACCTACCAAGAATGACCTTGCGAGACTTGAATACGTAGAATGGCTCGCTATTCTAAAAGGAGAATTCTGGGATCCCTGCAAAGGGGATCAGATCAGGAATCAGTCGGTGGCGAATATGTTTATTGACTGGCGTTGGCATTGCGGGCCCCAGGGTGTCAGAAGTGCGCAGACAGCATTCTCACTTGTCGCTGACGGTATAGTCGGTCCCAGGACTCTTTCGGCATTGAATTCTGAGCCAGCAGAGACGGTCTTCAATCGATTAAAGGCTGCCCGGGAACGCTATTATTATAAATGTGTCCTTAACCGTCCTTCGCAGGAAGTATTCCTCAGAGGATGGCTCAACCGCAACAATGCCTTAACATTTGAATAATATGGAAGATAGAAAAGACATAATGTCGACTTATCTAAGGCGGCTCATATTTGCCATTGCCATTACATTGTTGTTCCTAATGGCATGCGCTATGTGCAGCTGCAGGACAATCAAATATATCCCAGTTGAGCGAACCACATTCAAGACAGATACGGTATATCAATCGATATGGCATACCGACAGTGTCATAGACCGGGATACAGTGACGATAACCAAAGAAGGAAAAGAAATAGTAAAATGGCGTATCCGTACCAGGGAAGTCCACGATACACTCTACTATGCCAAGCACGACACAATAATAGTAGAAAAACCTTATCCATTAGAGAAAACTCTGTCAAGATGGGAAAAAGCCAAGAAGGATTTAAGCGGATTTTCTATCATAGGGATATTGTTGATAGCTCTTATTTCTCTGATTTGTTTGTTGCGATTTTGTTGCTCTCACAAAAAGAAGAAAGAATTATAATTGATTATAAAATAGTTATAATGATTTCAAAATTTCTCGAGCGAGTTTTAATTTACAATTTAACGGTGCTGAGTGATTTCGAACTTTCAGCACCGCTTTTTTTATTCATTCAGTGACTATATTCTCACAGTCGTTTAATACGTAGACAGGACGTAAATCAGGATTGTCTGATTTGATCTCGATATTGCGGAAGATTATGTCTTTGGCATGGTTTAGCCAAAAGCCTTGCGCCGGAAGAATTCCCCACATAGTTGATTCGGGATATTCTTTTATCTTTTCGTCTGTAGGTGCTGGCGTGACCTGTTGCCCTCCGGCATGGCGGATCTTGATATCGTGAAGTAAAATGTCAGTAACCGGGTGTCCTTCTATACCTGTTATGGAGCATCCGGTTGGCCCTGCTTCATCAATCAGAATATCATGAAGAATGATTCCACTTATTGAGCCGACCCCCTCTACAGGATGATCCTTCGAATAAGGACGTGCCCGATCCGCAAGCCTAATGAAAATTGGTGACTCAGTGCCACGAATGGTGATATCTGATATGTCTACATTATTCATAGAGCCCCCATCTACAATCTCGAGTGATATCGCAGAGTGCCCATGTCCCCCGGGATATCCAAAGAATTGAGTCGACTGATCATTGGATGGTTTCACATCGATACCACGGATAATAATGTTTCTGAAACCGCCATTGGTCTCAGTTCCAAGTTTGATGGCATTGCAATGCGAAGATACCACGCAATTAGAGATGACCACATCCTCGCAAAGCCGAGGGGATGTACTTTTAAGAGTTATAGCATCGTCATCAGAATCTGCAATCATGTTAGTCACAGTGACATTATGGCAACCGTCAAGATCCAATGCATCATTGTTGTAATTATTTCGGTTGAAGACTGTAATGCCATCAATCTTAAGTCTGTCGCAAGCGAGATAATGCTGCATCCAGCATCCGGAATTCTTCAATGTGATCCCTCTAATAGTAATGTCGCTGCCCCGGATTATCCGCAACAAATGGGGACGGGTGATCCCCTCATCATTCCACGACAACTTAGGGAATGTCCTGCCACATCCATCAATAGTGCCGAATCCTGTAATCGAAACATTCTCAACGGAATCAGCATAAATCAGTTGGATAGTAGGGATTCCGGTTCGTAATGATACATAGTTGCTTGTCACAGGGACATAATCTTTGATATTGGTACTACCATAAAGTGTAGCCCCCTCTTCCAAGTATAAATGTACATTACTTTTCAGCTGTATCGAACCTGTTTTGAAATTTCCTATAGGTACCACAACTCTCCCACCTCCAGCCTTTGAACAATCATCAATAGCTCTTTGGATAGCGGAAGTAGATAGACAAGTGGTATCGCAGATAGCACCATACTCAGTGATGTCAAAGGTCCGGGCTGATAGTGAAAGATTGGCAAAAGCCAACAGGAAAAAGAAATATCGGGATTTCATGGTCAATCTATATTTACTGCACTAACATGTCAAATTAATTTATGATGTCTATATATTATAACATTTTTCAGTGGAATCTGGTATTCTAAGAATCAATTAAAAAAATGCGATAGGTTTTTCTGTGGATCTGTCCGGATAGATGATTATCTTTTTGTATTGAGCGTTATCTTAGAGATTATAACATCTCAGTTTAATCAACATTGTAGACCTTGATAGAGAATTGATCCTGATAATGTGACATTTTGATATTTTCAAATTTTCATCTCTCAACCGCTATCAATACAGAGCCGTCATCATAGAAAAAACGCTCGAATCACTTGGCTTTTTGATTATTTTTCACTAATTTTGTCGTGATGTTTCATTTTTATGCACATCACTATAAAATGGATTTCAAAATTACATCAAAATACAAACCTACCGGCGATCAGCCTGAGGCTATAGCAGAACTCTCGGAGGGTGTGCTCGACGGCCATCCTTCTCAAACACTTCTTGGGGTAACCGGAAGCGGTAAGACTTTCACTATGGCAAACGTCATCCAACAAGTGAAACGTCCTACATTGATTCTCAGCCATAACAAGACTCTGGCTGCCCAACTTTACGGAGAGATGAAAAATTTCTTTCCTGAAAATTCCGTACAATATTTTGTAAGCTATTACGATTATTATCAACCGGAAGCCTATATCCCATCCAGCGACAAATATATCGAAAAAGACTTGATGATCAACGATCAGATTGAAAAACTGCGTCTTTCAACTGTCGCGGCCCTTCTAAGCGGTCGCCGCGACGTAGTGGTAGTTTCTTCAGTCAGTTGCATCTATGGTATGGGGAATCCAGAGGATTTCTCAAAAAGTGTTGTTAGAATCGAACTCGGTCAAAGAATCTCGCGCAATGCCTTTCTTCGCCAACTCGTGGATTCCCTCTATAGCCGTACGGAAACTGATCTCGGAAGCGGAGAGTTCAGAGTAAAAGGAGATACTGTAGATATCAAGCTCTCTTTCGAGGACATTCAACTCCGGGTTATATTTTGGGGCGACGAAATCGAAAAAATCCAGACTGTTGACCCTCAGACAGGTATTATTCTTAGTGAACTTGACGGTTTCAACATCTATCCTGCCAATATATTCGTTGCAAGCAAAGAGCGAACCAACAATGCCGTAAACCAAATTGCAATTGATTTAGGAACTCAAGCAGAATTCTTCAAAAGTGAAGGGCGATTCCTCGAAGCTCAACGCCTCACCGAGAGAGTAAACTACGATTTGGAGATGATTAAAGAGTTAGGTCACTGCTCCGGTATCGAAAATTACTCCCGATATTTTGATGGTCGTGAACCCGGAATGAGACCTTTCTGTCTTCTCGACTATTTCCCGAAGGATTTCCTCACTATAATCGACGAGAGTCATGTTACCCTACCACAGCTTCGAGGTATGTATTCCGGAGACCTTGCCAGAAAACTCAATCTCGTGGAATACGGGTTTCGTCTTCCCGCCGCAATAGACAATAGACCTCTCAAATTCGACGAGTTTGAACGGCTCACACCTCAGACTATCTATGTCAGTGCGACTCCCGGAGATTACGAACTTCAGAAATCTGAAGGCATCGTCACTGAGCAGATCATACGTCCTACGGGTCTTCTTGACCCGGAAATAGAAGTGCGTCCTTCCATGAATCAGATCGACGACCTTCTTGAAGAAATCCAACTCCGCATTGAACGAGGAGAACGCTCTCTCGTGACTACCCTTACCAAGCGTATGGCAGAAGAACTCGATGCGCATCTTCAGACTTTCGGAGTCAGAAGTGCATATATCCATTCAGATGTTGATACTCTCGACCGTATTCGCATATTAAACGATCTTAGAGAAGGCACATACGATGTTCTTATCGGTGTAAACTTGCTCCGTGAGGGACTCGACCTTCCGGAAGTTTCACTTGTTGCTATATTGGATGCAGATAAAGAAGGTTTTCTCAGAAATCACCGTTCTCTTACTCAGACTGCAGGTAGAGCTGCACGCAATGTCAACGGTATGGTAATCATGTATGCCGACAAGGTCACTGACTCGATGCAAAAAACTATTGATGAGACTGAACGTCGTCGCGCAAAACAGATGCTCTACAATGAACAGAATGGCATAACACCTACTCCGATCATAAAGAAAACTAACACCGATCTCATTGATCTCTATAAAGGAACCACTGAAGACAATAACAATTATACTCCTTCAAAACCAAGTGTATCTAAACCAGGAAGCAAGAAGAAACCAGTTGTTATGCCAAAGTCCGAACCTCGTGCATACGTGGAAGAAGAACATCAAGCAGACGCACTCGTAGCTGATCCTATCGTAGAGTACATGAGTTCATCAGATCTCAAGTCACGTATCGCAAAAGTTCAAGCCGATATGACTAAAGCTGCTAAAGCTATGGACTTTATGGAAGCCGCACGTCTTCGCGACGAACTTCTTGCTCTCAAAGAGCTTGCAACAGCAAAAGACAAGGAAAGCCATGTATAAGAAAACTGATTTTCTTCCTACGACAGCCGATGAAATGAAAATGCTCGGATGGGATCAAGCCGACATTATCATCTTCAGCGGTGACGCATACGTGGATCATCCATCCTTCGGAGCAGCAGTAATTGGCCGTACACTTCAAAAGGCGGGTTACAGGGTCGCGATCGTTCCGCAACCTAACTGGCGCGACGATTTGCGAGATTTCAAAAAGCTTGGATCCCCTCGTCTTTTCTTCGGGGTTTCAGCCGGTGCTATGGATTCAATGGTAAATCACTATACCGCGAACCGACGTTTGAGACATGACGATGCTTACACCCCGGGAGGTAAACATGGCATGCGCCCTGACTATCCTACAATAGTATACTCAAAGATTTTGAAAGATCTTTATCCTGGTGTACCAGTGATTGCGGGTGGAATTGAGGCTTCTTTGAGAAGAGTGGCTCATTACGACTATTGGGCCGACCGACTTCGACCCTCTATTCTGATAGACTCTGATGCTGATATGATATCTTACGGAATGGGTGAAAAAACCATGCTCGCTCTTGCCGAAAGAATTGATAGAGGTGAAAAAATTTCAGAAATTAAAGATATACCTCAGACTGTTTTCTTCACTGATAAGCAAAATAGCTTAAGAGATCCAGATAATTCAATAGTCCTTAACTGTTTTGAAGAATGCTTGAAAGACAAACGAAAACAAGCTGAAAACTTCAAGCATGTGGAAGAAGAAAGCAATAAATGGAGAGGTAAAATTCTTTTTCAAGCCACTGGCGACCGAATGATACAGATCAATCCAATGTGGGAACCTATGTCGCAAGGGGAGATCGATGCCTCGTTTGATCTTCCATACACTCGTGTGCCCCACCCAAGATATAAAGGAAAGACAATACCGGCCTACGATATGATCAGGCACTCAATTTGCATGCACCGAGGCTGCTTCGGAGGGTGTGCTTTCTGCACCATTTCGGCTCACCAAGGGAAATTTATTGCTTCTCGGAGCAAAGAATCCATCCTGAAGGAGGCTAAGCAAGTGACTCAGATGGAAGACTTCAAAGGTTATATTTCAGACTTAGGTGGACCATCTGCCAATATGTATGCTATGGGAGGGAAAAACAAGGAAGCATGTAAGAAATGTGTTCGTCCATCATGTCTGCACCCCAAACCTTGTCCCAATCTTGAAACAGACCACTCTCCTCTTACTGATATTTACCGAAGTGTCGATACTCTTCCGGGAGTAAAGAAATCATTCGTAGGAAGCGGAGTACGCTACGACCTTGCCATGGCACCTACAAATTCTCCCGACACGACAAGAGCGAATGCAGATTATTTAGAAGAACTCATAGCTAACCATGTGAGCGGAAGACTTAAGGTTGCTCCCGAACATACATCCGACAAAGTGCTGGAGTGTATGAGAAAACCATCGTTCAAACTCTTTTATGACTTTAAGAAGATTTTTGACAACGTTAACCGCAAACATGGACTAAATCAGCAACTCATACCCTACTTCATTTCTTCGCATCCTGCTTGTAGGGAAACTGATATGGCAGAATTAGCTTGTATCACAAAAGGGCTTAACTTCCATCTTGAGCAAGTGCAAGACTTTACTCCCACTCCAATGACAGTGGCAAGCGAGATATATTATACCGGAATACATCCTTACACAGGAGAGAAAGTCTTTACAGCCACTACCGAAAAAGAAAAACTTGCGCAACGTCAGTTTTTCTTCTGGTATAAACCTGAAATGAAGACACAGATTACAGATGAACTTCTCAGACTTCACCGCCCAGACCTAATAAAGGCTCTCTATCCAGGATTTAAAACTTCTGATAAATCATCAAATCAGCATAATAGAAATTTCAATAACTCAAACAAATCCAATAACAAAAAGACAAGAAAATGAACAAATCAAATTTAGCCATGGGCGCTTTGATTCTTCCTCTTTGTTTAGCTTCATCCTGTAAGGAAGGAAGTGCAGAAGAGAAGGTTATCGAAAAGCCGGAAATCAACATCGTTGATGGCCAGATGACTCCGGAAGTGCTCGAATCTCTGGGCCAGGTGAACGGAGCCGTTGCTTCACCAGATGGAAAGACCATCGCTTTCACCATCAAGTATGAAAACATTAAGGAAAACAAAGGTAATTCCGAAATTTACACAGTTCCTGCTGAAGGTGGAGAAGTTACAAGACTGACTCACACAGCCGGTTCTGAAGGAAATCTCCAATGGATCAACGGAGGAGAACGCCTCGCCTATCTTGGCAAAGATACTCAAGGGAAAATGCAGATTTTCTCAATGGAACCGGACGGAAGAAACGTATCGTGCCACTCTGCTGTCGAAAGTGGAGTTGAATGTTTCTTATTCTCTCCCGATTCAAAGAAAGTAGTATATTCCACTTCCATCAAGGATTTCAATCAAAACGATTCCTCTTTATTTGCCGGCCTTGACAAAACAAGTGGAAGACTCGTTGATGACCTTATGTATAAGCATTGGGATGAATGGGTGGAGTCTATTCCACATCCTTTTGTTGCTGATTTTGACGGAGCTGATATCTCTGGCGCAAAAGACATCATGGCAGGAGAACCATTTGAATGTCCTATGAAACCATTCGGTGGTACAGAATCTTTTGCTTGGAGCCCCGATAGCAAGAAACTCGTATACGTAAGCCGTAAGCTACAAGGCCAGGACTATGCATTCTCAACAGACAGCGACCTATTCCTTTATGATCTTGAAAGCGGAAACACAGAATGTCTAACACCGGGAGAAGAATGGCCCGGATATGACACTGATCCTGCTTTCTCACCCGACGGAAAGAACCTTGCTTTCCTCTCGATGAAGACTGCTAAATATGAGAGTGACAAGAAACGCCTTATGGTAATGGATCTTGCTTCTCTCAGTGTAAAGGACCTTACTGAGAATTGGGACCGTTGGCCGGAAGGTATTGCATGGACACCTGATAGCAAAGAAATCGTTTTCAATGGATACAGCGATGGCGTAATGCCAATATTCAAAATCAACGTAGCCGATGCAAAGATAGACGTTATAGCTGATGGTCAGTGCGACTATGTTGGTGTCCAACCACTTGGCGATACAGGCAAAGTTGCATGTATGCGTCACTCAATGCTTGAGCCAAACGATATTTATGTTGCAGAAGCAGGAAATGTAAAACAGTTGACTGAAATAAATAAAGACATCCTTTCTCAACTTGCTGAAGTTAAGGTTGAGAAGCATCTCGTTCCGACAACAGATAGTAAGGAAATGACTTGTTGGGTTATCCTTCCCCCAAATTTCGATCCTAACAAGAAATATCCTGCTATCCTATATTGCCAAGGAGGACCACAACAGGCTGTAAGTCAGTTCTGGAGCTATCGATGGAACTTCCGCATCATGGCATCACAAGGATATGTAATCATTGCTCCCAACCGTCGTGGTCTACCGGGCTTTGGCGAGGAATGGAACCGTCAGATTTCAGGCGACTATGGTGGTCAGAATATGCGTGACTATTTCTCAGCTACTGATTACATAGCAGCTCAGCCATACGTAGATGCTAAGAAGATCGGAGCCATCGGAGCAAGCTATGGCGGATTCTCCGTATATTGGCTTGCCGGTCACCATGAGGGACGCTTCGCAGCTCTTGTTGCTCATGCAGGTATCTTCAATATGGAAGCCCAGTATCTTGAGACTGAAGAAATGTGGTTTGCCGACTTCGATATGGGAGGTGCTCCTTGGGACAATGGCAATGCGACAGCACAGCGTACATTTGCTACATCACCTCACAAATTCGTCAACAACTGGACTGCTCCTATTCTTGTGACAGTTGGAGAACTTGACTATCGTATTCTTGCATCGCAAGGCATGATGGCTTTCAACGCAGCTAAGATGCACGGACTTGAAGCAGAGATGCTCGTCTTCCCTGATGAAAACCACTGGATCCTGAAGCCACAGAATGCTATCCTCTGGCAACGCACCTTCTTCCGTTTCTTAGATAAATACCTCAAATAAAATGAATAATCCCGGAAATTATTGATAAATTTCCGGGATTCTTTTATAATCTTACGCCAATGCCGAGCATTAGGTTTTGGGGATCTTGAAAACGTGCAAGACGATAGCCAACATTCAGATAAATATTATGCGTGATAAATGTTTTTAAAGTCAACGACTGATAGAAGCGTCGCTCTCCATTAGGTTTGATAAAGTCGTAGCCGAGACCTGCATTAAGTGTGAAAATTGGCATGGTCAATTCAGCATGAGCTGATGCCCCAACACTTATCTGATCGCCAAATTTTGGACGCCGAAAAAGAATATTTTCCCCATAGCTCCCTTCTACCCAGTATGGGGCAAGATCCGCACTCTCATCCCACAAAATATCAATAGCAGGTCCGACTGCGACATAGCGATTCAACTTACGTAAAGGTGAAAACTGCATGCCAAGCACACCAAATTTTCCCGGCAATATTGTGGGAGAATTATCAATCACAAGCACACGCTTTCGCCAAGCACCAAATGCCATGATATCGAACATCCATTTCCCTTTATCCGCTTCCTCTATAAGAGAATTATTTGAATATGGATTCCTCTTCTCAACTGCATTCAAATTATAAGACACGCCGACCACTGCTCCAACTGAGTTTACACCTCTATTGGGAAATGAAGTGTTCCCATTAGAAAAATGTTTTAGTAGAACTCCTGCATTTAACTCCCATCGATCTGATATTGTATAATGTATCTTTGCTGAAATACCCATGTGTGCAGTCGCATGAGTACTCACAGGAGCAGTATTATAAGTTGATTGTTCACAATATGATTTCCAACCAAATGCAGCTCCGAACTGCCATTCATAGCCCAGCCACACATTATTTCCTAATTTAGCAAACGGGGTCCCTTGAAATGCATAAACCGATATGGGGGTTCCAAGTGTTTTTGCATGGAAAAATGAATTAGCACCTATTCCAATGCCTTGGTAAAGCCCTTTGTAAAGTATTCCGGGGCGCGATTTAGGATTAAAACTGAAATCTACACGAGCATCCCCTCCAATATAAGAATTGATAGGACTCTTTGATGGATTATCACCCCTTATGAACGCACATGTTCCCGGTACCCAACCAGCTGACAGATCAATGCCCGCTCTCCATTTCAATGGTGCCGAAAATCCCGAAGAAATAGTATCTGAAGCAAAGAGTGTAAATTCAACTAACGATATGATGATTAAAACTAATATTTTACTTTTCATATATCTTCAAAAATTACTTCATAGTCATAATCAATGGGATAAACTGCTTTGCATGTAATAGGAAGCTTTACCCTTGAGTCATCTACCGTATTGTCAAAAATAAGAACACTCTCCATGGTTGCTTCTGAATATAGATATTTGTATCTGACCTTAGCAAACTTTAATGGAGGCACATCAACGGTAAAGCTTTCTGAAATAGAATCCGGAGAGCAAAAATCGATTCTATCTCCGATTGTTAAATTCTTTTGACTAAGCCCCAACCAATGTCCCTTAATACAGACAGGAATATCTATATCAAAACTCAATCCATTTGCCCATTCCTCATCTGTAGTCACCTCTTCAAAACAATTGTTCATGTAATAAGGGTATATATCCAGAGGGTATGATTCAGAAAGGTGGTTAGAGAATACTGTAGAATATGTCTGATTTGACATATACTCCTTTATCTTCATGTCGTTACCATAATCCTGCATAACGAATTTTAAAGGCTTTCCTTTAGAAATGTTGAAATCTATTCTTTTTTCATCACCATATACATATTCGAGATGTAGAGTGACAGTGAGTGCGGAGGATGCATTATAACAACTTGAAAAATAAAGCATATCTCCATGAAGAGAAATACCATATTCTCTTAATGGGGTTCGGTATGTTATATCGAGCAATTCTGAAGCGGGACAATTCTCATCTGCCTCTTTATAATCAGTGTTTCGATACTCAACATATTTTTTGTCAAGATAATCAAAATTGATATAGACCCTGCTAAGCCCCTGCCGAGATATCGGAGTGCTCCAACTCCCACTGTCACCTTCTATGTTAACCTCGCTAATGTCAGGCAACTGGTTATCATCAAGAAAAATCTCGTTATTGCATGCTGGAAACAAAATAATCAACAATGCGCCCAAAGAATTAAAAATCGACCAAGCCAATCCTGCGCAACCTTTTATAAAACTACGTCGAGAAGTCATATCCAACTAAT
>CAZWJO010000024.1:27038-31466 GCA_964634905.1 uncultured Sangeribacter sp. | reverse complement strand
AATGCTTTGGGTTCCTCTCGTAAGCATTCGGTTTGCAAATATACAAAAAGCGTAGGAATCTGTATCTGTTGCCGTCCTACGTTCGGAGGCTTCTCGCATTGCCTTTCTTATGTAGGATGGCAACGCAGAAGCCCACGCATATATGCAATCTGAGCGTACGGACGTGTCTTTTCCAAGACATTGCTCCGTATGCGTACAATTACATACTACGGGCATCTATCGTTGCTTAATCCTTGACATAAAAATGAAACTTTGCGAGAATCTCAGAGAGTCAAGTATCAGCGCGGATAAACGCTTTTAAAATATTTAGTCTCATCCGATAACTACATTACGCTATCGGAACATTGCGGTCGCCTTTCTCAATTGGGATTATGCGAGCCGCTCTGCAATCGCAAAGTTATAACTAAATCTTGATTATTCCAAATTAAAGTGAAATAAAATTAATATGCAAGGTTAATTTTTTGTTTGGATATGATGACAAGTATTTATTCGTATTATTGTATATCTTTTCGGATATTTTTTGTTAAATTTGCACGTAAATAATGATGAAGATAGCGATAATTTAAATATTAAATAGATGAAGAGAGGTTCAATAAGGCTTAAATCGATTGAAATCAGAGGTTTCAAGTCCATTTCGTTTCAAAATCCATTGAGTCTGGAGTTTGGAAAAGTCTCCATTTTGCTGGGTGCTAATGGCGCAGGGAAAAGCAATATCATTAGTTTCTTTAAGATGGTGGGCTTCATGATGAGCGGAAATCTGCAACGTCTTGTTGCAGAATATGGGACAAGTCAGAAGTTCCTCTATTACGGATCTAAAAAAACACCAGAAATGGCAGCTTCCATTAAATTTATAGACAATGAGTTATCATATATTTATCGTTTTAGATTGAAAGCTGCTGTTCCGGATCGTCTTTTCATATCTTCTGAGGAACTGGAATGGAGTAGAGAAGATGAAGACAATCCATATATAATGACGCTTCAGTCTGACTTTAATGAGTCGGCTTTGGCTAATTCTATTGGTATTGAAGAGAAGAAATTTCGTAATCTGTTAAGTGGGTGCAAGGTATTTCAATTCAGCGACTCGTCTCTCAGTTCACCAATGCGACAGTCTTCTGAAGTGGATTCTGCACAATATCTTCAATCTACAGGCGATAACCTTGCTTCTTTCCTCTACTTCCTTAAAAATAATTATCCTCAAGCATTTCATAGGATTACTGAATATGTTAGGGACGTTGTGCCTCAGTTCCATAATTTTTATTTGGAACCTGTTCGCGGTTATGTATCGCTTAAGTGGACAGATACCTCAGCTAATGATTACGTACTGTCGGCTGATCAATTCTCAGATGGCTCTATCCGATTCATTGCATTGACAACGTTGCTTCTTCAGCCACAAGAGACCATGCCTTTAATAATTGTAATAGATGAACCGGAACTTGGTCTTCATCCTTATGCAATAGATCAACTTAATCAAATGATCTTGGATGCTGCTTGTCATGCCCAGATAGTTGTGGCTACGCAGTCCACTGCCATATTAGATGGATTCTCTGCTGATGATGTAACAATCATAGAGCGGATCCTTACGCAGAATGCACTATCGCGAGAAAATTATCAGAAAATGATTATCGTGATTGGCTGGAAGAATATGCGCTCAGCGATTTGTGGAACAAAAATATAATAGGAGGGCGACCTGTATGAGATTCACTCTGCTGCACATACTCTGCGAAGGTCAGACTGAAGAGCGTTTCGTTAAAGAAGTCTTGTCTCCCTATTTTCAGCAATTTGGTGTTTATACAAAACCCATCTTGCTGATTACCTCGAAGAAGAAAAACGCTATGGGTGGAATGCTCAGTTTTGTACAAGCGAAGCGTGACTTGACATTAAGGATAAACTTTTTCATTTGCAATCTGATTTTCATGAATGATTTTTTTAATTGGTGAGTGTCTTTTAAAGAAAGTATTATGGAAAACTTTGTCAAATCGACACTGCAAAATTAGCCTAAGCTAACAATCAAAACAATCATTTTAAAACGAATTAAAATGAAATTAATAGTTATTATACTGATTAGTATATATTTAATATGCCAAATATAATATGTAAATTAAACTCAAAAACAATAAAAATAAAACCGTTTTTATGGCTTTGAAATGGCTTTTATGAGCTCTTCAAAGTCATTATTGCCTACTAAGGAGCGGGATTTCATCTTTGTCATATAGACGTAGACAGTCTTTGTAGAGAGGTTGAGATAAGACGCTACGGCTGCTGGATCGGATATGCCAAGACGAAGCAATGCGAATATGCGCACGTCCATCGGAAGCTCCCCATCTACAATTATTTGTCTTTGTTTGCAATTCGGGGAGAGCAGTTTCTTCTGCAATTTCATTCATAACAAAGGCGTATTTATACGCAGAGTCAGATTGATAAGCCTTATATTCATCAAATAACTCATTGGCGACCTTGAAATTAAGTCGTGAAGAGCTATCTCGAAGATCAAGCTTCAGAGCCTTAAGCCGCTCTTCCTTGTTCCGTCGGTAATAATCTCTTTTCTTCATCTCCATATTCAGCACATTAAGAGCAGAATCAAGAGAAACCCCGTAAGAGGCTGAGTTATCCGCCTCAGAATGTTTGGCACAGCTGGGCAGCATCCACAGAATTATGGAAAGAAAGCCATATATAAATAAGTATGTAAGAGTGTGGCGCATCGCAATCATATTTTTGATGAAGGTTTACTGAAAATCTCAACTCTTTGCAAATTTAGCAAATTCTTCCATTCTTACCAAATTATTTTTTCTGGGAATTTTGATACACAGGATAAAATATGTTGCTTAGTACAAAACTGATGAGTGGAAATCTACAACGTCTTGTTACATTGACGAAGTCAGGAGGTTGTAAAAGTAATGTTTGATGCTTGACTATGTAAGACACAAGTTTTTAGGTTCTACATTTAGGTTCTATTAAGGAGTTCATGTGGTTATGAACTCCTTTTTGTCTTGTCTGCCTCTTCAACCTGCATATCCGAAAGAGCCGAAATTCTAGAGAGCATGTTAAACGACAGTGTCAGTCTTTCAAGCAGCCTATTGGAATGACATAGACTCCGTCGTCTCTCCGGTAGGCAAATTCTCCTCCAGTGAGCACCATGAGAAAAGATGGAGCGGGAAACCTATTTGTGTCAATATTAGAAGCAAGTTTTAGAAGATGTGTAGCTCCTTCCTCTATTTCCCGGCTTCCTAATTTTACCTCAACAGCAGCCCAGCGACCGTCATCAAGAGAAATAATAAGGTCTGCTTCAAGGTCATTATGATCGTGGTAATGCCGAATTGATCCTCGTAGTGGTTCAGAATAGACTCTAAGATCTCTTGCACATAATGATTCGAATAGAAAACCGAAATAATTGAAGTCTTCGAGAATTCCATGTGGGCTTGTTCCTATCGCAGCTACTGCAATCGATGGATCGACAAACTGACGTTTATCAGCAGTGCGGATGCCCGTTTTTGATCTGAGTGAGGGTTTCCAAGCCTTTATATCTTCGATTAAGAAAAGTTTACGAAGCGCGCGAAGATACACTTCTAAAGTTTTGTCTGTAATTGATGAGTCGTTAGCTTTTACATCCCCTATTATTGTACGGTCAGTAGTCATTGTCGAAATATTTCTTGCCAAGGACTTCAATATGCTTCTGACTCTATCCGGATCCTTTTGAGACTTGTCGACGGCTGACGCATCTTTTTCACACACCGCTTCTAAATAATCTTTTGCAACCTCAAGAGCATCCTCTTTATCCATGTGTAAGGAAGCAGGCCAACCTCCCCTACATATTGCGTATGCAAGATTTTCAATAGAAAGTTCGCTCATCGCTGCCACATCACAATTCCCTTCAAATAATTCTTTCAAAGACACGTTCCCATTAGATTCACCGGACTCGAATAGACTCATAGGACGCATGTGCATTCTTGAAATACGTCCAGTGCCAGTATGTTGAATTTTTTCATCCTGATTCGTATCATTTTCATCCACGACCACACTTCCAGTTAAAATATATTGTCCTTTTTCAGGAGTCATATCGACTGCAAAACGTATTGCATCCCATAGAACGGTAGCTGTTTGCCATTCGTCAATCAGTCGAGGTTTTTCTCCTTTCAATAGGAAGGAAGGCATAGTCTGTGCCATTTTTAAGTAGGAAGCTCTCTTGTCTGGATCTTGCATAAAAATGACGCTGTTTGCTTGATTAAGCGCAGTCCATGTCTTACCACACCACTTTGGTCCAACGATGAGGACAGCACCGCTGGTTCTAAGTTTTTTTTGTAAAGTATTGTCTGCAATACGTGGTATATAATCCTGATTTTCCATACTACTCTTTTTAAGATGCAAAGATAATATATTTCAATTAAATGTGCAAGTATTCCGAACTTTTCGGCTATTTTATTCCGAACTTTT
>CAZWJO010000024.1:16276-26938 GCA_964634905.1 uncultured Sangeribacter sp. | reverse complement strand
CTGTTTTATTCCGAACTTTTCGGCTGAGTAGTATAGAATAAAACTAATGTTACCTAACACACACCTGGACGCATGCGGAGCATGCTCTATTACTTACCAGTAAAACGCAGACAGGAATGTCTGCTCTCCATGGCGCGAGGCGGATATGGAAGAAGTCTTAAGTGACATCAAGAATAAATCCTACTGTTTCCTATTTGATGTGGAGGGCGGCGTCGCAGTAGGGGAGGACTCCCGGGCGATGGGTTACGATAAGGATGGTATGGGATTTTGATTTTTCGGATAGGCGTTGCATTAGGAGTTTTTCTGTGGCTTCGTCGAGGGATGCGCTTATTTCATCGAGCAATAATATGGTGCCCGGGCGGAGAAGTCCTCTGGCTATAGCTATACGCTGCGCTTGTCCTTCGCTGAGTCCGTCTCCATGTTCTCCGCATGTAGTTTCCAGTCCATATTTCAGGTCAAAGACGAAATCAGCGGCCGCGTTATGAAGAGCTTCCTTCATTTCCTCCTCGGTCGCATCCGGTTTTGCTATCTTAAGATTCTGGCGGATGGTGCCGCTTAGCAAACTGTTGCCTTGTGGCACATAAACAATCTGACCTCTCGTGGCAGCAGATACCGGCATCACTATCTCTTTATCCCCTGAATTTGGAAAAATACCAATTTCACCCCCTTCCGGTTGTAGAAGGGCAAGAATCAACCGCAAGAGAGTGCTCTTTCCGGCACCTGTCTCTCCCATGATTGCAGTTTTGCTTCCTGGCATGAAAGCATAGCTGAAATGATCAAATGTCGGTTGTTCATTCCCCGGATATGTAAAGGTCACGTTGCGTAAAGATATTCCTTTTGGCTGAGTAGTCTCAGCGATTTCCGAAACAATAGATTCATCTTCCGTCGGGATCTTCTCAATTTCAGAAAGGCGGGAGAAAGCTGTATGGGAATGGATCAAACCGGGTAGAAGCCGTGCCAACTCTGCCAAGGGTCGCTGGATTTGTCCTGCAAGTTGCAGATATGCAGTCATCATACCAAAGGTGATAGTTCCTTTATAGAGGCCAGCTATTCCCCAAAGGAAAGCAGCAAGATATCCTGATTGAAATCCGGCAAAAACAGCAGTTCTGGAATACATCGTTATATCCGTACGACGGCGCATTGTGGCATATCTCGAATGATGTAATGCTGAAATTGCTTCGATAGTCTGAAGAGTATGCCGGTAAGTTATCAGAAGGATCCTATGCTGAAGGCTTTCTTGCATCTTTTCTTGCAGACGACTCTCGATGTCGCGAATACGGCGTGTCAAAAGCTTCATTCTCTTGAAGAATGCTTTCCCTAAGATTAAGAAGAATGGAAGCAATACTATCAATAAGATAGCAAGCAGAGGACTGAAATACCATAAGAAAAGGAATGCACCTATAAGTTGGACTATGGCGATTATGATCAGAGGAAATGTGCGGCAAAGACATTCCGATGCCACACGGCTGTCTTCCGTAAGGCGCGAGAGAACATCCCCTGAATGATACTTTTCCTGTCCGGTCCATGCAGCCGTCATAAGTTTTCTGAAAATCCTTTCTTGAACGATGTTTTTCATTTCTGCTTCAGAAAGATCTGTGGTTCGGTTGCCTAAGGCCGAGCATATCAGCTCTAATAATATAGCGCATATTAATCCGATCACACATAGAGTAAGATTGCCTACGGTTGCACCAGTGGCAATGTCGACAGCCCGTTTGCTCAACGCCACGAATATAAGCCCGATGACTACACGGACGATTCCTGCCGAAGCACTAAAAGCAATGCGCCCACGAAATCCTTCAGTCAGACCATATATGTATTTTATCATTAAAATGTTCCTTTATGCATGTCGGTTAATACTTGGAAGACCCCCTTTAATACATAACTGAAATGATATCTTAAAATTATATATGGATCTATTGACATTTTCGACATTTGCTTCCTGCTGTGATGGACAAATGAATATATTTTCCCTGCAAAGTAACCCTTGGGACGTTCGGATTTTGATTGTGAAGCCCTTCCAAAATTACCTTCCTTAAGTATAAATGATAGAATATTGGAAGCATTTTTTACATATTTCTTAGAGTATAGAGGGCATTCATTCTCTGGAAGTCCTAAATCTCTGACGGCTATTGGAGTGAATAATTTCCATCCTCTAAGCAAATGAAATTGCTTAAGAAGTTTTTCAAGTTCATCCGCATCTATTTCATTGTGATGTTTATGGAGAAGCATAGTCCAGTCGCAAACTTGTCGCAGGCCGATTCCGCCGTTGATGAAATGAAGAAACATGTGCATGAATACGAAGATCACGTCAAATAACGGAGTTGGAACTTCGATTTTCTCTCCATCTATATTAACGATTGTTCCTGAAAGTAATTGTTTTCGACTCCATTCTTGAAAACGATGGTTTGCTGAGTGTTGTAGTAACTGTCCGGCGATCCTGTGAAGTTCTATTCTCACTCCGTTCAGGCTGCATCCATAATGTTTAGCCTTCGTTTTAAACTTTTCGTCGCTCTTCCATCCGAAAAGTTTTGTCGCCTCGTATGCTTTCCGGTATTCTTGCTCCCCCACATACATGTCGATGTCACCGCATTGGCGCAGAGTGGGATCAGGATATGCCCGAGCGTATGCTTGACCTTTGAGAAGAACCGTACGGATTCCAACTCCTGAAAGCTTTTCATACGCTTCAGCGACAGTTTTGTCTAATAGTGTGTGAGTGTGTTTATTTCTTTCGATAATTGAATATGCCTTCAATATCCATTCTTTTGAAGGACGCAAATCGGTAGGCAACTTCAAAGCTGCATCAAACACCAATGGACCGACGGTCTGTTGCATCGCCATCTTGCCTATTTCATCCCAGTCTATGGGTAACACGCTGAATGGCTCCCTCTCAATAGTTGTCTGCCATAATGATGACCTTATCAGAGCCAATAATTGGTTGACCGAATCAGAAGAAACGTAATTCTCGCTCATGTTATATTCTGTATGCAGCAATGAATATTTCACTCCTCGATGACATGGATTTCCTTCCAATTATCCAGTATCTCCGCAACATCTGCTTTTGCAATATCTGCTGTCACATCATACTCGCTGCAAAGACGCTCTGTCAGTGATTCAGTGGTGAAAATTCCCTGCTTCTGAGCTTCTTTCCACAACCATGCTGCTGTCTCATTAAGCACTAAAAGTTTACCGAAGTTGACTGCCTCGAGTCCTTCGCCTACAATTACTGTCTCTCCGCACACATCGCGGAGCACAAATCCTTCTTTTATTCTCATAATCTTATTATATACTCAATTTTAGCAAGCTTAAGTTTATTGTTAATTCCATAAATCGAAACTCTTTCCTAAAGTAAGGACTTGAGCATTGACATAGCGTAGAGTGGGCAGATGGTCACGTGGCGGACTTCTTTGTCAGCCTCTTCATCCACATACTCAAAAGATCCGAAATTCTCTAAGGAGCATCTGACCGCCTTAAATATCTTTTTCTCTCGCATGAAAATCCAAAGGCTCTTCATGCCTCCTTTCATTCCTGCTTTTACTTCTATAGGAAGCACATCCTTACCAAGACTTCCTATATAGTCTATCTCTGCTTGTGCATTTTTTGAAGGTCGGGTCCAATAATATAATGTAGGTCTTATATTCGGACTTTGGTTGCGTTGAAGTTCCAGTCCGGCTGTCAATTCAGCCAAAGGACCTTTATTGACTAAAGACGCCGCATTTTCAGTAAGTATTTCAGTTGTAATGTCAGTAATATCTCCGACCGTCATATTAAGAATGCGATACCAAATTGCTTTCAAACAATACTTTATATTCAGGCTGGCGCTCGAAATTTATCTCGATGTAATTCTCAAACGAGTGACTAAGATTCCTGACAGCTGTTGATTTTCCTACTTGGCGAGCACCACGTAGGAGCACAGGTTTTCTACTCTTTTTTTGTGCCCACTCTTTAAGATATATATCGACTGTTCTATCAAAATACGTCATAACGTTGATTATTAGGATGCAAATATACAAAAAATTATTTTCCCAAACAATTAAAATGCCAGTTTTTGTAAAAATCCAAACAATTAAAATGCCAGTTTTTGTAAAAATCCAAACAATTAAAATGTCAGTTTTTGTAAAAATCCAAACAATTAAAACATTTTATGGTTGTAAAGAGCCAATAAGTATCTTCTGACGGGACGCAACTTTTTCCAAAGTAATGCCAGCCATCTTCTTTTCTGGTTGTATAGAAAATATCGTTTGCCATCTCGTCTCACAATGTGGGTTGCGAGCGCCTTGATGTCATTGACACTGCATTGCTCCACACCCTTTATGTTCCCATCTCCCATAAGAGTGACTCGGTCGCCGTCAATGCGGATGATACGATGGATTACATATCGTGTACCATCGACCCAAGCCAAAACTACATCTCCCTTTTTCAGATGTGTTGGTTTCTGCAAGATCAGGCTATCGCGACCGCCAACTATAAACGGTAGCATACTTTGTCCCGTCACAGGCAATGTGACACTGACCCCTTCGTCAACCAGACGCACGACTTCTTCGATGATTTCAGTTTGGTTTTTCATAACCACTTAAACCCATTAATCTCTTTACATGGCATCCCTAACCTCATAATCTTTTTAACCTTTTAACCCTCCATTTTCGCTTGCGAAAGTGGAATTAAAGCAGATTTCTGCCGCCTCCTTGTCGGGTAGACATTCCAAGTGCCAGATTGGTATTCTTTTCGTCAACTCATTTTCAGTCTCATGCAGTCCATCCGCAATCCTCTTATCCCAACGTTTGCCGCTGATGCTTTGACGCAAAGCTGAATAAGCCCGTATTCCGCTGATACGGAAGATTCTGTTATATGGGGCCTGACTCAACATGACAATTCCTTCTAATGGATAGCTTATATTGCGATAACATGGAGTTTTTCCACTCCAAGGACTCCCAAAGACAACAATTTCCCCATCATCGAAGATTCGCACTACAGGATTGTCGTCGTTGACTAATTCAGTACCGCTGATATATTGTATCCACAGGCGAGCATGTGTGCTTTTCCCTGTTCCACTTGGCCCTAAAAACATATAGCCTTTCCCTTCATGGCTGACCGCAGCTGCATGGAACAATGCAGTCTTCTTGTCTGCCGTCGCTAATGCGTAGATTATCATCAATGCGTTGTCGATAGCTGCTTTCTTTTGTCTTCCGGTAGCTATCAGTCGTCCTTCCTTATAATCTTCCAAACACACCAAAAGTCCAGCTGAAACCCCATTCCATTGAAATTCAAAGACTGGTGATCCATCGGGCGTTTTCCCACAAATGATAGTCTGCCCTTCCTCCTCTTGTCTTAACTCTTCAGAATAAAATGGAAGCTCTCCCGACTCTATACTCAGTGCAAAGACCGGATTTCTGAAATCAGATCCTCGGTTAAGAGCAAAAGGCTCATAGTTGGTCATCAGCTCTCGCTCTTCAGCGTAAGCTGAAACACAAAAAGTATGTCCTGCCACGCAGTAGCTTCTTGTTTCTTTCATCATAATATAGACACAAATATATTTATTAAGGAATCCTCTTTATAGAACTTACATCAGAACGTTCCCATTTGCCGTCATTATGGCAACTCATAAAAAGTATTGACATCCCTACTGCAGTCAATGCCATTGTTCTATTAAAAGACATGCTATCGTTAGTTTTCTTTATTTTTACATATTTGGATACAAAATTAATAATTTTGTTGAAATACTTCCAATTTCCTATGCGACAATTTCATCTTTAGGATGCGACTTTTTTCATTTAGAGCCGCTTAAGCATTCATATACGAAAAGATCTGCATCCTCGGCCCACACATTCTCCTAGACAGGTATCCTCATATTGCCCCTACTCGATGATGGAGGATTGAATAATCAAAAGAAGAATTTGTTTTGGAATGCGTATATTTATGAGATTTTTTATTAATTTTGCTTTTGGAAATGTTATTATTTGAAAAGGGTAAACGATAAAGATATGGCTGAGGCGAGTGGATATCCGATTGGAGTGCAAGATTTCAACACTATACGTAATGAAAACTACATATATATTGATAAGACTCAATATATAGAGAAGTTGATGAAGACCAAAACCCGCTATTGTTTTCTGGCGCGTCCAAGACGTTTCGGAAAAAGCCTCTTTTTGTCTACACTTCAATGTTTCTTTGAAGGAAGAAGAGATCTTTTCAAAGGATTGCATATAGACTCAATGGAGTGGAATTGGGAAAAGTATCCTGTATTTCGTCTTGACCTGAACATTGATGAGTATAAGGAGCCAGGACA
This sequence comes from uncultured Sangeribacter sp., assembly GCA_964634905.1. Taxonomy (GTDB): domain Bacteria; phylum Bacteroidota; class Bacteroidia; order Bacteroidales; family Muribaculaceae; genus Lepagella. Next base: position 20,655 of record CAZWJO010000024.1, on the reverse strand, counting down.
GCTTGATGCTATCTATGAAAACACCTTCAGTAAGTGGGAAGCTAAATATGGTATAACTGAAATCGCTGGGTCTTTTTCTACTCGATTTCAAAACATAATAGAGACAGCTCACGAGAAGTCCGGTCGTCAAGTGGTAATCCTCGTTGATGAATACGACAAACCACTGGTCAACAATATCAATAACAAAGAGAATATTGAGCATTACAGAAGTCGACTTTCTTCTGTATACTCGAATTTCAAAAGTTCAGGAGAACACATACGTCTCGTATTCCTGACGGGAATAAGCAGATTCAGCAAGCTTAGTGTATTCTCCGACCTTAATAACTTAAGCGACATTACTTTCATAGATGAATTCTCGGATATCTGCGGGGTGACTGATAATGAGATGATTGAATACTTGCATCATGGTATATCAAATCTTGCTCTAAAAAATGGCACAAGTAATGAGATAGTAATTCAACTACTTAAGGCCAATTATGATGGTTATCGTTTCTCAGAGATGGGGAGTGACATTTACAATCCTTGGTCGCTTCTCAGTGCATTGAGATATTCCAAGATTGATAATTATTGGAACGATACAGGAATGCCAAGAATTATTGCTAAAACCTTGAAAAGAGTTCATGCTGATTTGCAAAAGATGTTTGATGTGTATTGTACTGGCGATGACCTTAAAGGATTGGATTTGCTCACACCTCAACCTATAGCGTTGCTTTATCAGACTGGATATCTTACGATAAAAAGTTATCATCCAAAGATTAAACGATACCGGCTTGGACTCCCGAATAATGAAGTTAAAGATGGTTTTTTCAAGATACTCCTACCATATTATGTGAAGTGTCATTCTGATGAGGAGCCGAAAAAGTTAATTTCAGATATGGTAATGTATTTTATCTTGGGTGAAGCAGATAATGCAATGAAGTGTATGCAGTCATATTTTGCCGGAGTTCACTTCAAGATGAAGATGGACAATGAGAATAATTTCCACAATGCCTTCTTCCTTCTGATGGATCTGATAGGTCTTGATACTGAAGCGGAGTCGGCCACTTCCGACGGAAGCATTGACATTACAGTAAAGACTGAAGACTACATCTATGTCATTGAATTAAAATATGATGGAAGCGCAGAGAAGGCCCTCCATCAGATAGAGGAAAAGAAATACGACCGTAAATTCCAGATGGACGGCCGCCAGATCATCCGCATAGGCGTCAACTTCTCCTCCGAGACACGCTGCATCGAAGACTGGAAAATCGAAAAATGAATTGAAAGTTTGAAAAAAAGGCGACCTGGAAGGGTCGCCTTTACGATTTGAGAATCCATTATGCTTATTTGGCTGTCAGCTTGAGGACGCGGGAGGCGTAGTCATTGCGCTTATTCCAGTCTACATTGTGGGATAGTGGCATCTCGAGGCCGTTCGACATCAGGAAGGCTCCGGTGAAGGTTTTTCCTTCGTATGGGAGTGGTTCGTTGTCAATGCGGTTGAGCTCAGTGATGGTATAGAGCTTGTTGGGGTCGAGGCCATCCATCGTGATGCGTGGCAGATGTTGGTCCATAAACTGCTCCATCTTCCACCAATAGAATACACCATCCTTCTTATCCGGGGAAACATACATCAGAGAAGCAGCTCCTTTCCCATCGTTGGGTGAAAGAAGACGATAGAGATCACCAAACTGCACTATATCCCTGATCGATTTATAGTCAGCGATTGCCTTACGGCTCTGCTCCTTTTCTTCTTCTGTCATATTCTTGGGCTGGATTTCCATACCAAGACGTCCGCTCATTGCCACGTCTGTACGGAACTTCAGAGGTACGATACGGTTGGTCTGATGGTTGGGAGATGCTGAGATATGAGAGGCCATTGTGATAGCCGGGAAGAAATAGCTCGTGCCCCATTGCATATAGATACGCTGGAGAGCATCTGTATTGTCGCTTACCCAGAATTCATCGAAATAGGGGAGAATGCCCCAGTTAGCACGTCCGCCGCCACTTGCACATGCCTGAATGGTCACGTCGGGATATTTTGCACGAATACGTTCCAAAGCATTTATAAGACCTTTATGATAATCAATATAAAGATGGCTTTGGTTGTCGGCAGTCTGATACTGCGAACCATGATTCATGATTGGAGCATTAGCGTCCCACTTGATATAGTCGATTTCAGGGTATTTAGTAAGGAGAGTGTCTACGATGTTGAAAACGATATCCTGCACCTTAGGATTTGCCAAATCGAGAACCATCTGTGTTCCGCCACGTCCGAGTATAGGTTCACGCTTAGGAGCTTTCACTACATATTCCGGATGTTGCTCATAAAGTTCAGAGACGCTATTGACCATCTCCGGCTCAATCCAGATACCAAACTTAATGCCACGTTCCTTAGCTGCGTCACAAAGTCCCTGTATGCCCCCCGGGAGTTTGTTGGTGTCAACTGTCCAGTCGCCAAGAGATGTCGAGTCGTTATTTCGTGGATATTTTGATCCGAACCAGCCATCGTCCATCACAAACAGTTCGCCACCCATATTAGCGATATCTGTCATCATCTGCTTCATACCTTCTTCGTTGATGTCGAAGTAGACACCTTCCCAGCTGTTGAGCAATATCTTGCGTGGAGTGTCCCCATGGGCAAGACGCTGCTCGCGTCCCCATTTGTGGAAATTACGGCTTGCTCCTCCGAGTCCCTCTTCCGAATATGTCAGTGCAAGGGGAGGAGTGGTGAATTTTTCCCCTTTCTTCAGATTATAGGAAGAATTTTCTTCGTTGATGCCGGCGAAGAAATGATGATAGTCAGTGTCGTCAGTGTCAAACATCAGTTTGTAGTTACCTCCATAGCAGAGAGCAGCCCCGATCACACGTCCATCGTTTTCTTTAGCCTTACCATCGAGTGAAATCATTACTTCTCCATGAGCAGTGTGTGAATTGCGGGCACCATCCTTATTCTTTATCATCTTCACGCCGTGAGGTAGGGGTGCTTCTTCAACTCTACCCTCATTAGCCCAAGTGCCATAGAGCTGGGAGACATACACGTCGTTGTGGCGAATGGGGAGGTAACCTGACATGAAGCGAGTCAACTTCACATTCCCTTTCTCCTCGTGAGAAGCTTCGGTCCAGGTCTCAATCACGTCAAGGCCGGGGAAAGTACGGTAGTTGAGATCGATAGTGAAAGGATATACCTTGTCTGTAATCGTGATGGTGGTAGTTTCCCCACCATCCGGGTTCTTCGTGACAGTGACATTGTCAGTGACCATGTCAAGGGTCATGTTGCCGTCGGCATGCACTGCAGCAAAGGCGGCTTCATTAGCAGGCCATAGGCCATATACCGGATACGCATTGAGCGACGGAGTGCCGGAAGCTTTCAGACTCTGCAAGTCGCCTGCAGAAAGTGCGTTGCCATAGTAAAGGAACTTAGGTTGTTCTCCCTTGTTTGCTTCAAGCACCAAAGATGTCTTTGGCGTATTGATATGCACGGTCTCTGCTGACGCTATAAAGGAAAACGCCATGAGACTGCAAGATATACATAAAAATTTACTGTTCATATAAATAACTAAACGATTAAACAATTAAACAATAAACGAATCGAGCACTTGCATTGATTCGAGACACATGCGTGAGTTGTGGTAGGGACATTTCCAGAATCCAGCCTTGTCATCCTCTCGATTTACAGAGCCATCGGCTTTTATCGACCAATGCCATTCCCCATTTGGGTCTACGAGGTTTTCTTTAATGTACATCCAACTCTCATGCGCCGACTTAAGCCAGTAGATGATTTCCGCCTCCTCATCGGGATCGCAATGGAATCGTGCGAGATAAAGTTGACCGATCACGTTTTCAGCCTGCACCCACCAGTGGCGGTCTTCGTCAAGTTTGCCATCCCCGTGCATTTCATATACCATACTTCCATCTTCTCGGCGTCCTTTAAGGCCTGCCAGTGCTATCTTTAAGGTATGATCGAGAGTCTCAGCGATCAGTTTGTCATCACCAATCACGTATGCAGTCTCGAGAAGAAGCCAGGAAGCCTCTATGTCATGTCCGTATGATTCTGCGTCATCAAATTTGTTCCAGTCATCATCAAAGAAAAGAGTCAGATGATGGGTTTCAGGATTCTCTATGCGGTCGAGGAATATACGGAGCAAATAGACATTGGCTTCTTTCACCTTCTCTATTTCAGAATCAGATACCCAAGCTACTCCACGGGCTTTTGCCATGCGGAGCGCACGAAGCAGATTTGTATACCCCTCAAGAATATGAAGATGGGTGTTCATAGTCTTTGATGCATTAGCATCCCTTTCGCTAAGACGCATGTCTTCTATCGGACTCCAGTCACAATTAGTAGCCTCAATATATCCTTCTTTTTCACGGTCGCGTGCATGGTCTTCAATAGTTCCGAA
>CAZWJO010000024.1:0-16176 GCA_964634905.1 uncultured Sangeribacter sp. | reverse complement strand
CCTCAATATATCCTTCTTTTTCACGGTCGCGTGCATGGTCTTCAATAGTTCCGAATAGCTTATATGCAAGCTCAAGAGAATCTTCATCATTGGATGCGATATAATATTCCGAAAGACCATAGATTATAAAGGCAATGGCATAGAACTGTTTCTTGGTGTCCAGTGGCTTTCCATCAGCAGTCACGCTCCAATAAGCACCTCCCATTTCATTGTCGATGAAATGATCACGTATGAATTCGTAAGCGTGTTTGGCATGCTTCAAATATTCCGGATTGTGCAAGGTATTGTAAGCTGCAGAGAATGTCCAAAGTATACGAGCTTGAAGGATAGCTCCTTTTGGGGCATCCTTATACAGACGGTCATGACCATCACGACGACCATAATATCCTCCCGCTGGATCCTTCATCTTCTCCATCCAATATGGAAGTATGTTTTCAGTGAGGCATTTTTCCAATTCCTCCTTAAATTTTTTCAATTTCATCTATAAAATTACATTTGTAACTATTTGCCACTCCTCCTTCATACATGGATACTCAATATATTTCCGATAGATTGTAAGCGACAAATGATTATGCATTATGAATTATGCATTATGAATTATTTTTTAATTGGGAAGAAGTAGGTCATGAGTCCCATGATGACGGCAATGCCAGCCGGGAAAAGGGAGAATAGAGCCCATATCATCTCGCGGACAGAGGCCGTGATTGATTCCGGATTGATTGTAGTGGTGCCATCAATCTCAATCATTGTCGCACCCGCCCATCCAAGGAAGAGAGCTATAAGTGAACCTGAAATAGCACTGCCGAATTTCTGCGCCATTGTGCCTGACGAGAAAATAAGGCCGGTTGAAGACACTCCATTTTTCTGTGTAGCATAGTCGGCTACATCGGCATACATTGACCAAAGTAGCGGAGAGTAAATGCCTACACCAACAGAAGTAATAATCGACACGGCAATCATCAGCCATATATAGGCTACATTCATCGGAATGAAGAAGAAAATCACCGATGTCACGCAGCATATCACAGCAGCCCAAGTAAATGTTATATGTTTCGACCCAACCCATTTTGTGAAGGCAGGAGAAATTCCTCCGAAGATCATACAAGTGATTTCTCCGAATGCCATGAAGACAGTGTAGTTTATGATGAAACTTCCTAAAGTGACTTCTCCGTCAAGGCAGTAGTCGAACATATAGGCTACAACAGCGTAGCGGAAACCATTGAAGAAGTTGGTCAGTACACTGATTGTGGTCATGCATACCCACGGCTTATTGCGGAAGAGATCGCCAAACTGCTTGAAACTGAAGTTCTCAGCTCGGACAGGAGTCATACGTTCCTTTGTCATAAGTCCGCATGCAAGAGTCATAATAGCAGCTATGATACCGAAAATCACTCCTATGATTGCATACTGATGTGCCAAAACTGCAGGGTCATTTTCATTTCCACCGATCATCTTCTGGATATATGGGAATGAAAGCAGGGTGATGAATCCCATTGCATACGCTCCGACCATGCGATAAGCTGAGAATTGGTTTTTCTCATGGTCATCGCCTGTCATTACACCTAAAAGAGAACCGTATGGGACATTAACTGCGGTGTACATCACCATCATAAGGAGATAGAGGGTATAGGCATACACACGTTTCCCATCCGGACCAAAGTCAGGAGTGTAAAGGAGGAAAGCAAACACGAGTCCGAAGGGAATAGCACCATATATTAACCACGGGCGATAAGTGCCGAAGCGGCTTTGGGTGCGGTCCGCAAGGCTCCCCATGATTGGGTCTGTCACAACGTCGAAGAGACGAGCTATGAGCATAAGCAATGCTGCATCCTCAAGCGAGAGTCCGAAGGCATTCGTAAAGAAGAATGGGAATGCAATCGACATTATCTTCCATACAATACCTCCCGAGGCTGCATCTCCAAGGGCATATCCTATTTTTTCTGATAAACTTGCCATACTAAGAAGTAATGCATAATTCATAATGCATAATTCATAATTAGCTGCGCTCAAGCTAAAGCAAGTGTCTTGTCGCTGACATTAATTATAAATGCATTCATGATAGTATGCTAATAATATGATTGAATACTAAATTTATAATTTGAGACCGAGGGCGAGATTTTTGTCAATCAGACGGTTTAAAGTCTTGACGGATTCTGTTGTAGTGAGTCCGTCTTGCGGAGTGTTAAAACAATAGTCTACAAGTCGGTCGATAGTGGAGGTCGCCACATGCATTCGTGTGTCGGAAGATGCATAATAGATGAAGACCTTTCCGTCTTCGTCAGCTATCCAACCATTTGAGAAAAGAACATTCATCACGTCGCCGATATATTCCTCGCCGACAGGTGCCATAAAGTAACCTCCCGGAGTTGCAATCTCTTTCCATGGCTCTTCAAGCGAAGTCATATACATATACAGCACATAGCGTAGGCCTGAGGCGCACGCTCTCACTCCATGGGCGAGATGCAACCAACCTCGGTCAGTCTTGATAGGATGAGGACCTTCGCCATTCTTCACCTCCTTGATGGTGTGGTAAAAGCGAGCGTCAATGATTATCTCTTCCTTGATTTCTGCATGGCAGATGTCGTCGATGAGTGCCCAACCGATACCACCGCCGCTGCCTGTGTCTATGAACCCATCTTGTGGACGAGTATAAAGAGCGTATTTGCCCTTTACAAATTCGGGATGAAGCACTACGTTGCGTTGTTGCGATTTGCTCTTAAGGTCAGGGAGGCGCTCCCAGTTCACGAGGTCATGGGTGCGCGCGATGCCACAAGCGGCAGTTGCTGCAGAAAGATCGCCGGGTTTGGAATCATCGTGACGCTCCACACAGAAAAGGCCGTAGATCCACCCATCTTCATGGCGTGTCAGACGCATATCGTAGACGTTAGTTGCCGGATCATCAGTATCTGGGAGTGTGATGGGATGAGGCCAAAAACGGAAATTATCAACCCCTGTAGGGCTTTCGGCTACAGCAAAAAACGACTTACGGTCATTGCCTTCGACACGGACTACTATCACATACTTGTCGCCCCACTTTATGGCTCCGGAATTGAGAGTGGCATTGCAACCGATTCGCTCCATGAAATAGGGATTGGTCTCTTTATCGAAATCATATTTCCAGTATGGTGGCACCATTTCTGCGGTCATCACAGGATTTTCATATCTCTCATATATGCCGTTGCCTTCGATAGCTTTGTTAGGTCGTGTCACGAGATTTTCGTAACGCTTTAGAATCAAATCTTTACGGTATTCAAAAATATCCATATATTTTGTTGAATTTTGTTTAGTATTTGTCGCTCTTGGGCGCATGCGGAGCATGCTTTATCACTTAGTTTGCAATTGGAATATCGGTTCTAAGTTAATATTATTTTACGAAGATTGTCTTGGGATCGTCGTGGAATTTTTTGAAGTCAGCTTCTGCCGGATGTCCCGGGTAGGGCACATAGAAATGCTCTGGTTTTTCTTCCTTGTTTGCGTTGCGCCACACGCAGACGTATGCCACAGGTATGTCGCTCATAAGCGGAAGAAGAACTTCTGTATACCAGTTGTCCATTACGACACTTTCGAGACCGGTTTCTGTGAATGCCATTAACTTACCTCTTTTTGCAGCCTCTTCAGCCACATACGGGAGTAGCCCTTTGACAGATTCTCTGTAATTGTCCGTGCCCTCAGCTCCACCGAAATGATAGATGTCGCTTCCCAATATATCAACGTATTCATCACCCGGATAAGTGACAAAATATAGCTCTGGAGATGGCACTCTGTCGGGTGAATATGCCCATACTACATTATCGATCCCTTTTTCGTCGAAGATACGGCGTGTACGCTTCCAAAGATCCTTATACTGCTCAGGAGTTGAATTTCCTGCTCCCCACCAGAACCATGAGCCTGTATTCTCATGCCAAGGACGGAAAATTACAGGGACGCGATTGCCATCACCATCTTGGAGAGATCCAATGAAATCTGCTGTCTTACCAATCCACAGGTCGAGAGTGTCGGCAAGAGCCTGATTATCCTGGAGTTCTTTTAATGGCGATACTGATACATCCCATGAACTCCCGCCGTTGAGCGGATTGCGAAGATGCCAACTGATTGCGTTGATGCCTCCGCGAGCATTTTGGGCGATTATTTCATCAGCCATGAATTTGAAGGGGACACCGTCAAGATTTTTTGTGGAGTCAAGTTCAAGCATACCAAGATCCCAATTCATAAGGCCCGGATATTCCCCGGTGACATCCTTTACGTCTGATCTCCCTGCCTCATATTTCCATTCGTGGCCGTATGCAGGGTCATCGGCATGGCCGAAAAAGAATTTGCCGGATGCTGTTGTCGAATCAAGAAGAGCTATCATCTTGGCAGCCGGTGTTAATGTTTCGGGATTTTCAGTTTGGGTTTTCTTTCCTCCGGAGCATGATGTAATTATCAACCCGGCAGTAAGAAGAAATAAACTTGTCTTCATATTTGTGAGGATTTTGATTGCTGAAATATTTGGAGTGGTCGCCACGGATAAAGCCATTATACGAAATGCAGCCGGCCACTCCTCGAGATCAATGAAAAATGTAGTTTGTAGAGTATAGTGGAAGATATTTTTCAGGGAATAGCCTGACGGATTATCGAAATGGTGGTAGAGTCAGACGCAAAGACGGAGTTAAGTCCCTGTGCTTCCTGTGCAGGATCGCCAGTGTAGTCATCACCTGGTTGCCAAACTTCATGTGTGGGATTTGCAAGTCCACCCCAACCCCAGAAGTTGGCTCCTTTGATTTTTCCACCCCCTTTAATTTCTGAGAACACATGGCCATAGTAAGCATCACGCCCTGTGACGGGGGTGCCTTGGGCATACGCCATGCCGTCGCGAGGATATCCGAATTCCTCAAGCACGATTGGCTTGGAGCTTTCTCCTTTCTCTTGGAGAGCCTTCCCGAGGGCCTCGTAATGGGAATTGATATAGTCTGTCGTATTGCGGCAAGCTACCGGGACGCTATCGGTCACAGTCTCACCATTCACCCAGCTCCAGTTGTAGGGCCAGATATGTATAGTGGCATAGTCCACTTCAGGATATGAATGAATTTGAGTCCAAAGATCCATATCACCCTCACATCCCCATGCTCCTTCGCTGCCCGTAGATACAAGATGGTTTGGATCGATCTCTTTAATAAGAGATGCTGTTTCTCCTATCCATTTAGCAAAACTTTCCTTATTGTCTGGATTGAAGCAACGCGGCTCATTGGCAATCTGCCAAGCCATTATAGCAGGAGACTCTGAATATGGTTTGCCGGTGATGGAGTTTGTACGGCTTACAATGTTCCTTACATGATTTGCAGCAAGTTTTTGTGCTGAATCATTGACAGAGAATTTACTTGCATACGCCATATATGCAGGGTATCCGGCTGTGGCGGGATTTACTGCCTTCCCTTCTCCGGCCCATTCAAGATAAGTTGAGAATCCCCCGCTCCATTCCCAAGCATTGTTGAGATATAGCACCGCTTTCATGTCGCGCTTCTCCAATTCATCAAGGAGATAGTCGAGACCTCGAAGGATAGTGTCGTTGTAGACACCCGGACTTTTCTGTAGAGTCGGGGAGATATGGGAAGCAAGCCCCTCTTCTCCGTCCCCTCCGACGAGAATACGGAGATTGTTGATCCCTATTGCCTGAAGAGTGTCGAGTTCGCGTGCAAGACGCTCGCGATCCCCTCCTTGACCTTCGGAAGCGAGGATTGCTCCATACCAGAAGTTTGTACCGACATAGCGGTAGACGGAATCTCCTATATGGAATTCACCGTCCTTGACTGTCACGAATTGATTATTGGCGTCAGTCGCATCAGCATCTTTTTTGCTTCCGCTGCAGGCGCTCCCCAAGATTATGGCTCCCATCATGACAGCTCCTATTAGTTTCTTATAATTCATGATATTATTTTGTTATTATAGGGCATATAAGCCCTATAAGGCTTATAGCTCCTCTATTCGATAGTTTAAGTAAGATGCATTATGACTTTTTTGCCTTGAGCGAAGCCAATTATGCATTATGCATTATGAATTATGCATTAAAAAAATTACCAATTATCAGTGCGGAAAGGAATTAGCGGAAGCCCATACATATCCTTGAGCTGGCCTATTGCGAAATTCTTAAAGCAGTAGCGGACAGCCTTGATGTCTTTCACCTGATCGCTTGATACTGTCACGGTATATGGCCAATTCCAGTCTTCCACAGCCTTAGCCGGATAGAAAACTTGATCTTCTCCTGCTACTTCAAATCCGGGCAGGTCGATGTTCGGATTCAGTCCTCCTATTACGTTATTGAATGTAAGAACGGCGGTGTCGCCTTTTAGCTCTACCGATTTATAGGAAGGATAGACATTTGGGATTCCTTCTATGCCGTAGGTGCGTGCGCCTGCCATGAAAGCAAGGCGTTCTCCTATCTCTTTCTTCTTTCTGGCATGGATGTCGGGCACTTCAAATGGGTAGACAAGATCGGTGGTGCAGACGATACCGCTGTTGGGCAATATCTCCGCTGCCTTGTGCTGACATTCACGGAATTTGGCTGCATTGTCTGCCTCCGGGTTGTCGTAGTTCCAGCCGGGCAGCTCCACAAAATAGAAAGGAAGTTCACCCAGACCCCATTCGTCGCGCCATATCTCTACCATATCTTTCTGATGTTGGGGATATTCATTTTCTCGCCCCACGTTTGACTCACCTTGATTCCAGAGAAAACCTTTAACGGTGTAGCCAAGCACAGGCTTGAGCATGGCGTTATACATAACGCCTATGCGTTCCCAGTTACCCATATCCTTGTTTTTCTCCTCGGCTGCCATATCCCAACCTTCGTAGGTGTCAAGCTTCCATTTAGGAATCCATCCTTCCACTTTTGAGCCCCCGTAGGCACAGTTGATAATTCCAACAGGCACATTCAATAAGTCGGTCAGCGACTGGGCGAAGAAGTAGGCGAGTGCTGAGAATTCCCCGGCATTTTTAGGATTTGATACATTCCATTTCCCTTCGACTTTCTCTTGAGGAGTATAAGCTTCACGCTTGGGGATGTTTGCCATTCTTATGCCCGGGTATTTCCCGGAATAAGCTATAGCTTGGGCAGCCCCTTCGATGGGTTGGATGCCGAAGCCTCTGAGTGGCATTTCCATATTTGATTGTCCTGAGCAGAACCACACTTCGCCGATGAGCACATTGTCTATTGTGACAGCTCCGTCAGCATCTTTAAATTCAATAGAATAAGGGGTGAAAGAAGCTTCCGGGGTAGCGACTGCTATTTCCCAGCGACCGCTTTTGTCATCAGACTTTGTAGTGTAAGTCTTGGAGTTCCATGAAGTGGTCACGTCGACAGTCGAACCGGGTTTGCTCCATCCCCAGAGCTTTGCATCTGAGTTCTGCTGAAGCACTGCATTGTCGCTTATGATATCGGGAAGTTCTACCTTTGCGGAAATCCCTAATCCCGTCATTGCAATCATGGCGGTCAATATGAGTTTTGTTGGAGTTGGGTTCATGATGGTATTGGGTTATTATCTTTCGATTGCAAAATTATGAAAAATATCAGTTGAGAAATGATACTATTTTACCCGATACTTACATATCCATTCTTTTTTGCACAAAAATCAAGAATCCTTGATTTTTATTTTGTATCTTTGCATCAAATCTCAATCTAATAAGCCTAATTAGACTAATTGTACCTATAGGACTAATTAGACTAATTAGACTAATTGGACCAATACGACTAATAATATCATAATACTCATACATCATTCCCATCATGAAAAGACTCTCACTGCCTCTCTTGCTCCTCTTTCTGACAGCAATATGCGCCTCTGCCTCCGAACGCACACTCTTCAACGACGGATGGATGTTCGCTTTTGGCGACGCCTCTGACCCTGCCAAAGACTTTGGCTGCGGTACGGAATATTTTAATTATCTTACAAAAGCAACTTCCATTCATAATGAAGGTCCTTATTCTCCCAAGTTTGATGCGGGAAAATGGAATAAGGAATGGACTCCTGTCACTCTTCCTCATGATTGGGTGGTAGATCTTCCGTTCGCTGCGGAGGCAAGCCATAGTCATGGCTATAAGACGGTAGGTTACAAGTATCCTGAGACAAGCGTGGGATGGTATAGAAAAACATTCGACATTCCTGCTGAAGACTATGGAAAACATATAATGCTGCAGTTTGACGGTATATTCCGTGATGCACGAATCTGGGTTAATGGCTTCTACCTGGGCAGCGAGCCAAGCGGATATGCCACTCAAGTCTATGACATTTCTGAATACCTTAATTATGGAGGAGAGAATGTAGTGGCTGTTCGTGCTGACGCTACTCTTGAAGAAGGATGGTTTTATGAAGGAGCCGGAATATATAGGAATGTATGGCTCGACAAAAGCGATCCTCTCCATGTGGCTCCCTTCGGCACCTTCGTATATGCCGACATGACTTATCCATACGATGAAATCATTGTAAATGTCGAGACTACAGTTGACAATAAAGGGAATTCTCCTGCCGACTTCAAAGTTCGGAATTATCTTGTTGCTCCCGATGGGAAAAAGACTGAGATGCCTGAATCTTCTATGAAGACTCTCGCAGGAAAAGAGAGTGGAATATCAAAAGCTTCAGTTCATCTTAGTAATCCGACTCTTTGGGACATTGATGCTCCGGCGATGTATGAGGTGGTGACAGAAGTCGTTAAAGACGATAAGGTTGTCGATACCAAAGTGACCAAGACAGGTTTCCGTGATGTCAAGTTTGATGCCGATAAAGGTTTCTTCCTCAATGGTAAGAATGTTAAGATAAAAGGCGCAAATATGCATCAGGATCATGCAGGAGTTGGCAGTTCGATTCCGGATGCACTGCAGCCATATCGTCTGAAAGAATTAAAGAAATATGGAGTCAATGCATATCGTGCGAGCCACAACCCGATGTCTCCGGCAATGCTTGAGGCCTGTGACACTCTTGGTATCCTCGTCATGGAAGAGAACCGATTAACAGGTGTCAATGATTATCATATAGGTCAGTTGAAACGTATGATAGAACGAGACCGTAATCATCCCTCTGTCATTGTATGGAGCATAGGCAATGAGGAATGGGGAACGGAATGGAATGACTTTGGCAGCCGTATCTCAGAATCGATGCGCGAGTATGCACATCGTCTTGACCCGACACGTCCGATGGCAATGGCTACTTCAAGTGGTCCGACGGTTGTAGTTCCGGTGGATATTGCCGGCTACAACTATTTGCTACAGAATCCCATCGAGGAGCATCGTAAGAATTATCCACAAAGAATAGCATTGGGAACTGAGGAGACCACCGGTTGCGGGGCTCGAGGAGTCTATTATGATGACCATGAAAATGGGTTCATGAAGGCAATCAACCGCTCGCCAAGCGGTCCGGATAGCCTTTACAATGCGATAGAGCGTGGTTGGAAATTCTATGATGAGCGTCCATGGCTTGGCGGACTCTTTTATTGGACCGGATTCGACTATCGAGGGGAGTCGAATCCGATGGTATATCCGGCTACAAACTCACAGTTCGGTGTTCTTGATTATTGCGGATTTCCGAAAGATGAGGCATTCTATCTGAAATCTTGGTGGACTGACGAACCTGTGCTTCATATTTTCCCACATTGGAATCTCCAAGGACACGAAGGGGAGGAAATTGACATTTGGGCCTACAGCAATATGGATGAGGTGGAACTTTTCGTAAATGGAAAAAGCCACGGACGCCAGTCGATGCCGAAGAATGGCCATCTTAGTTGGAAGGCGGAGTATCAACCGGGGAAAGTTAAGGCTGTAGGATACAAGAATGGAAAAAAGGTAATGGAAGAGGTGATTGAGACTGCTGGAGAGCCTGCAATCATAGAGCTGACTGCTGACCGCAATACAATTGCAGCAGATGGACGTGACGTTGCTGTGGTTACTGCCAAAGTCCTTGACAAGAAAGGCCGTTTTGTGCCGGACGCAAATGTGGAGTTGAATTTAGACGCATCGGGGCCGATACGAATTCTCGGGGTAGGTAATGGTGACCCGACATTCAAAGCAAAGGAGCGTCCGACAGACGGACTCAATAAAAAATTCCAAGTCAAGACTTTCAATGGGCTTGCACAGGTGCTGTTGCAGTCGGAGACTGAAGATGGTAATGGGCATCTCAGCGTATCATCTGAGAACTTAAAATCAACTTCATTACCCATTATTATTAAGTAAATTCATGTTTCGTAAGTTCTTTCTCATTGATGTGCAAATCCTTAGCGCAGACACTGCGCTGTTTCTCTGCCTTCTCCGGGCGATGCGAAGCAGCCCGAAATCATTGCGAGCTTGCTAAACTGCGACGCGAAGCTTCCCAAACTATTGAAACTCTGCGCCTCTGCGGCCTCTGCGTGAGATTATAGAGCTTGCGAAAGTTGAGCTATATCAGTTTCTTATGATGCTGATATATGTCGCGGAATATCTTCGGCGACTGCCCTTTCTTTTTCTTGAAGATTCGGTTGAAGTTTGATATGTTGTTGAATCCGCAGTCATAGCATATCTCTGCTATGGATGTAGTGGAGTCGACAAGCATTCGGGAAGCGTGCCCAAGCCGAACGTCAATGATATAGTCTGATATCGATTTCCCCGTACGTAGCTTAAAGAAGCGGCTGAAAGCTGTAGGTGTCATTCCTACGAGTGAAGCAAGGTCCGCAAGACGAATATCTTCTTTATAGTGCTCAGAGATATAATCTTGCACTTTTTGTACTCGTCGGCTGTCGCATGCAGGTCCGACAGAAGCAAATGAAGAGGTCGCAAGCAGTCGATAATCTTTTTCTTCTGAAAGATTATTGAGAAGAGACATGAAATCGAGAAGTCCTTGGAATCCGGAGTCGGTGGTAGTTAGTTTTTCAAGTTGAGAATGAGCTTTCCAGATGGTATTCATAGAAAATGCGATGCCATTGGCACTCTCGTCAAGAAGATGCCGTATACCTTGCATTTGGTTTTTGGCAAGAAACACATCACCGAAAAGATCTTCGGAAAATTGGATTGTGATTTCTCGTATCACTTGGTTCTCACATTCATGTTGCAGCCAACCATGTTCTATCCCATGCCCCACAAGCACGAGGTCGCAATTCTCGACGGTTTCTATAGAATCTCCAACCACACGTCTTGCCCCCTGACAGTTGGAAAGGAAGTTCAGTTCAAACTCATTATGCCTATGCACAGGGAATGTAAACCGATCCTTAACCCGGTCTACTAAGTAAAAACAATCCTTATGCGACAAAGGCGTTATTTCAGTAATAATTTTCTCTTCCATTGTAATTTGATCTGGTTCCCATATCTCTCTTCTATTTTGGTAGATAGATCGTCAGTTGCTTTCCTGGTGTCAATGGATCAGTGGGCTTACTGTTTTTAGGAAGGCCATTCCATTCGATTATTTGGGGGATGGTGGCGTTGTACAGCTCAGATATTTTCTTAAGACTCTCTCCTTTTTTCACAGAGTGGTAAAAAATGACATGTTGAGGGTCATCTTTCTTAATCTGCTCAATCTTTTCTTCCGGCTCATCAACTATGTCCAAGGGCGTGATCACATCGGTCATGCCCGACTTATAGCGGATCAAGAAAACCTCCTGAAGCGAATAGGCTCTGCGTCCGCCGGCATTATAAGATCCTATGATATTGGATAATAGTCCTCCTTTTTTCACAGGCGTATATATGATAGCATCTTCAGTGACCTTTATGTCCTTGGCTCCAATCTCATGACCCGACACAAGATAAATCGCATCAAATTTCTTTCTGTCCACTCGCTTGGCCTCACCTGTTATTCTTTTCCCATCGGGAGTCAGATAAATGTTACCCTGTTTCTCAATAAAGACCATATATACATCCTTTGTGGGGATTGATTCCGTCGCTGCATCGTTGTCTTTATTGAGGCTGTAGAGGACGGCATCATCGGTTATCTGATGCAACTTGACATCAAACGCCTGTCCATTTCTTAATATGATATGGTCAAGAGCAATACACTGAAGATTTACAATCAAAATATACAATAATACAAGGTGTAAACGTTTCATATAGTACATGTTTATTTGAAACTAAGCTTCCGGCCGGCTTGCTTCAGCGGGTCGGCATATATACGCAAAATTACAACTAATTTTTCAATCTACCAAATCCAGCCACAAGAAAAAGCTCAAAACCTTTACTCCTTAGCTTGAGATCGGTATTTCGGAATGAGAGTGAAGTGTTGAACGAGCATTTAATGTAAGCGAATGACCCAATATTTTGCAAGTAACGAAATAATTGCTAATTTTGCAGATAAATTACACTCAAGGGCAATGCAAACGATCCAAAGACATATCATTCTCCCAAAAATCTTCGGACCAATCTTGATGTTGGCTCTTATTCTTACTATATTCTGTGGTTGTCACCGCAGGGTTGATCCTCAGCTGGCAAAAGCCGACTCTCTGATGGAAGAGCATCCGGATTCGGCCTTGGCTATATTAGAAGGGTACAGTATGTCGGAAAATGCCACCGACTACGACCGTGCCTTATATGGAATGTTGCTGACTCAAGCTCGCTACAAGAACTTCATAGACGAGACCGATGATAGCCTCATTAATGCCTCTGCTGAATACTTTATCAACAATGACGATAAAGAAGCAGCCGCTCGTAGTCTTTTCCATGCAGGAATGATACAACTGAATGCTGGTAAGTTTGGCGAGGCTGCCCTCTCCTTTACTAAAGGTCTTGATATCGCCCGAGAAGGCAAATATCATATTTGGGAAGGACAGTGCGCCTACGGCCTCTGTACATTATATGGAGAACTTCATAACGCATCATATCAAGTGAATTATGCAAATCAGATGCTGAAAGCTTTTCAAAATACAAGCAATAAAAAGTGGACTACATATTCAAAATTAGTGTTATCTAGAGCATATAATAACAATTGTCATTATGAAAAATCAATCTCATTATCAGATGAATTAATAAAAGATAAGTTTGCCCAACAAGATACATTGATTAGTTCGGAAACATATCAACTTCGTGGCGGAACTCTTTTTGCCTGTGGAAAATACAGAGAATCTATAGACAATTATTCGAAGGCCTACCATCTAAACTCTTCGAGTTTGTCAGAAAAAGATTATAGAAATCTTGAGATCTCTCTTTATGAGATTTATGGTGATACTGTCCCAGAAAATTTAAAATGGATTATTGAAAACGTGAAGAGTCTACCGCAGTCTCAAAATGCATTTTCCATTTTCGTTCTCGAAGATAATTACAAAGCAGCCTACGAGAGTCTTGTTCGATATAAAAATGAACAAGATAGTGTCCTGTCTGAAATATTCAGTAACAATGTTGCCGAATCGGTTAGTCAATATGAAAAAATGCAAGAGCAAATAGAAAAAGAAAAAGTTAGGAATGAAAGAATAATCTATATATTTGCAATTCTTTTAGGTATGGTATTGTCTTTCACAATCTATTTAAGATTGAGAGAGCGTATGCATAGAGAGATATCAATTCGCTTAAAGACAGAAGCTGACATGGAAAGCCTTCGAACTGATTTCCAAATTCAGTTAGAGAATGCACTTAATCTGGCACAAACTGTGTCAAATGAGATAGAAGAGAAAACTGATACAGATTTTGTTAGAATCATAAGGCAAAGATATGCAGAGGCTAATTCATTATGCGATGATTATTATCAGGGTCGTTATAATAAAGGAGAAAAAGAAACCATATCCATAGAAATTAATAAAATAGTAAAAAGCTTTACGGAAAGATCCAGTCTTAAAAAAATCGAGGAATATGTTAATGATAATATGAACGGTATATACGCTAACTTTTTGAACGATTTTTTTAATCTGTCTGAAGAAAACAAACGTCTTTTCCTGTATCTGTTATTGGGGTTTAATTCACGTTCAATTGCAGTGATTTTAGGGCAATCTACAAGTGCTATTTATAATAAGAAATCACGTCTTAAGGCTAAGATAAGTAATAGCGATGCATTAAGAAAGAATGATTATATACAGATATTCTAAATTGATAGTGGATATACATTAAAATTAACAAATTGATTTAAAATAACTTGTGCAATTAAAGATAGATTTTTGATAGGATGATAGATTTTTGATAGATTTTTCAACATGTCATTTATAGGGATTCTTCCTAAAAAATTATAACTTTGTGGAAAAATTTCTGTATTATGAATGTTAAGAAAAGTATGAAAACTTTGTTGATGTTTATCATAATGATGGCATCTTCTTCAGCTGTGGCAGACTCAGACTCCACACAAAAATCTAGTTCTACATCTAATGGCTCAGCTGTTTTAGATGTATATTTCCCGGAACGACGGACAATGCGTATTCCATCTCATAAATTATAGGATTCTCAAACATTTTTATTACCCATTAATAATAGCTATCATGAAAATATTAAGATTATTTCCATTAATTATGCTTGGGCTTTGGGTAAGCTCTTGCGAGTCAGATGCAGACTCAAATATAATTGATCAGCCAAGTTCCCCGGATGAAAGGGAATGGTTATTGACAAAGAATATT
The DNA here is from genome assembly GCA_964634905.1 of uncultured Sangeribacter sp. GTDB lineage: Bacteria > Bacteroidota > Bacteroidia > Bacteroidales > Muribaculaceae > Lepagella. The sequence continues at coordinate 1,665 of CAZWJO010000024.1, read as the reverse complement.
GAGTTGTCTTCTGAAGAAAAAAACATAGTTGCAGGATTAAATGAGTTCAGCTACGGAATGATGAGGGAGACTTCTTCGAATCCTGATACTGAAGGATTTTGTATCTCTTCCCTCAGTGCTGCAATACAATTAGGCATGCTGGCAAATGCTTCAGACGGAGATTTGAGGTCTGAAATTATGAATGCCATTAAAGTTGACGACATGAACAGACTCAATGTAATGTTTGAAAAACTGATGCATTATCTTCCATGTGAAGACGCAGGTTCGAGTCTGAGCATAAGCAACCAATTCTGGGTTAAAGAAGGCATCACCGTCCCAGCTGAGTCCCAATCATTACTGTCAAAAGTATTCAATGCAGGGATTGACTACGTCGATTTTAAAAAAGAAGAAGCAATGCTGTCAATAAATGAGTGGGCTAATATCAACACAAGAGGGAAGATACAACGAATCCTCGATGGCAACTGGCGACAATATACCGACTTACAGATGCTCAATGCCAATATTGTATACTTTAAAGGAGATTGGAGTTGGAAGTTTAATAAGGACAAAACCGTGCTTGACACATTCCACTCTCCATCTGGAGATATGGAAGTAGAAATGATGTATCGTGCCGCCTCTACTTCCTCTTATTCCGAAAACGACCTTCTACAATATATTACAGTAGCATTTGAAGGATGCCAGAATATTATGGAACTATATCTTCCGAAAGATGGAGTGAGTCTGAGTGACATCATTACAGCTCTTAATCCTGAAATGCAAAAAAATCTGAATGCAGATCGAAAAATGAGAGATACAGTCTTGAGGTTGCCAAAATTCAAGTCGGAAATGTCGGTTGACCTGACCACTGTCTTGAATAATTTGGGAATCAAATCGCTTAGCAATGCAGACATGTCTCCGATGGGACTTGGAATGCTCCCATCAAATCCATTCCAAAAAACGTCCATAAAAATTGATGAAGATGGCGCAGAACTTGCAGCATGTACGGCAATTTTGATTGGTGCAGGAGCCTTAACAGAGGATGATCCAATAATTCTTAATTTCAACCATCCGTTCTTATACATCATAAGGAATGTAGCCACCAACGCCATTCTTATGGCAGGCACAGTGACCGACCCAAGATAACACAACACTTACTCAATCAATATAATGTTAAAGCGGCGTAAGCCCTCCCGAGGATGAGCTTCCGCCGCTTTCCTTATCTTTTCGGAGAGAAGTTGACGAGCGGCACCAGCATTTCCCTGAAGTGAAAGACAAAAAGTATCATTTTTAAGCTTTCAATAAGCATGATGGCCAATCTCACGATAAAGAAATTCGCGCCCTATCCGCCGCTATCGGCGAAAAAAGCAGCGAAGCGTCGCGATCCGCGTTGACACCCATCTTAAAAGAAATCCAAGCTTCAACTAAATTGAAAAAGAACCAACTTAAATAAGGCTTAATTTAGTGACGTTAGCATGAGAGGGAAGATTTTGTAAGGTGGAAAAAATTGCAAATTTTTTTAGTTTCTATGCAGTATTTTCCCATTCATAATATCTATATAATAAAAACAAAATTTACCGATTATGACAACTAAAAGGAAAGCATTATTAAGCATGGTCTCTTGCGCATGCTTACTTGCAGGGTGCACATCCGACGAGCCCTCGTCTAATAAATATAAGGCCAAGTGGC
>CAZWJO010000023.1:30196-31786 GCA_964634905.1 uncultured Sangeribacter sp. | reverse complement strand
ACGAAAACGCTCCTATCTACAACATGATGGGTGTTCGCGTTAACGCTGACGCTAAGGGTATCCTTATCCAGAACGGCAAGAAATTCATCCGCAAGTAATCAAACTTTAATTCATAATGCATAATTGGAAGTCAGATCCAAGATAAGCGTAAAGCTCAATTTATTGCATTTGAATAGAACTCGAAAGGCGGCTTCCTTGGAAGTCGCCTTTATTTATTACTTGTCCTGAGCCGGAGGCTCAGGACACCTAAACAAAAAAGAGAGTGGAGGAGATGCTGAGCCGGAGGCTTTTGGGTTGCTATATATATATCCTACTTCTTTTTTGAATTAAATTTTTCAGAGCAAATATACTCAGCGAGAGCATTTAGTCTTAAGCACTCGCTTCTCTCTATTTTTCTTTTTCGAGTAGGACTATCTTGGCCGTCCATAATCGCCTCTCGTCGTTTTCTTAATTCTTGTACTTGTATTGTGGAAGAATCTGCCTTCCGGTTAACTTCCAAAATCGGAGCAAGAATCAGCAATTCACCCTTAGCACATTTATAGAAATCCCTATATGCGGGCTTCCATGGAGACGGAGGCAGAGGCTTATCATGTATTAATATGATGCGGCCCCCAATTTTTTCAGCTTCTTTCCTGATTTCCTTTTCCTCTGGCGAGATGAAGGCAGACACCAACACTCCACCGCTATAAGAAGCATGAAGCCATCGTTCCCTCTGCTGTCGTTTCTCTTCTTCTGATGATTTGCTATGGACAATTACTGCATCCCGAAAAGGATTTTTAAGAAGAAAAAGATTTCCATATCCTGAATAGTATTTTCCCTGTATTTTAATAATATCGCATCTACTGAAGTTCTCACAATTCGCTTTTTTGATTGCCAAACGATAAGGATTTTCTTTTATATAACGGAAAATATCATCTAATCTTCTTGTGACAGACAGTATCTTATCATTAAAGCCTGTTTGAAATACAGAAAATCCGATTTCCTTCCTAATATGATTCTTAAATGCTGAAATGTATTTACCTAAATGATACGGAGTACGTTCCTTCACAAAAATCAGGAAATGAATATGATTAGGCATAACAATATACTGCAACAACTGAGAATTGGGAATAATCAAGTAGAATCTCTTTATCCAGCTCTTTATGATATTTCCTAAATCAGATAGACAGATCATTGGACAACCTTCATTTCCAAGAGGTATATGCCAATCGCCCGTCAACTGTCCAAATTCCGGAGAATCTGACTTTTTATTTATTGTAATCAGATAAATGCTTCGGGAGTAGTAGTCATGCCACCAAGCTCGCTTATTATGTCTGTTTCGCATCGTAATTCTACTGAAGTATGAATTAAGGAAGCTCCGAAAATCCTTAACCGATTCAAATAATTATATAGAGCTGCAAATTTAGGTATTTATTTGGAGATAAAAAAATTTAATTTTTTATCTCTGTTTGTTTCGGTGTCCAGAGCCTCAGGCTCTGCATATCCCAATTTCTACTTTTTGCCCCAATTTGCCCAGCCGGAGGCTCTGAACACCGAAACAAACAGGGTGGAGGATTTGTCGAGCCGGAGGCTCTGTACACCGAAACAAAC
>CAZWJO010000023.1:24559-30096 GCA_964634905.1 uncultured Sangeribacter sp. | reverse complement strand
AGCCGGAGGCTCTGTACACCGAAACAAACTATGCTGCTAAAAGCTTAGTAGATTTAATTTTTCCCAGATATCTTTTTTGTTTTGGTGTCGGAACCTTTGGTTCCGAGGTGTTCGCGTTAAAGCTGACGCTAAGTATATCCTTTATTTCATTTAATCGTCGTTCTCTTGCAGATATCGGGTGGTTTTATTAATTTTGCCATATAATATTCCAGAATATCATATTCTGAAATATTATAATAAATGTTAAAATTATTCTAATATGGATTTCCCCTTATTATGAAAATTAAGTTTTATTTACTCGTATTGGTATTCTTTTGCTTTTTGAGTATGAATGCTGCTGAGAAGCCGTGGGAGCATGGAGATCTGCGGGTGTCTGAAAATGGGCTTTATCTGCAGCATGAGGATGAGACGCCATTCTTTTGGCTTGGGGATACGGGGTGGCTGCTTCCGCAGCGTCTTGACCGGGATGAGGCGCAGCATTATCTTGAGCAGACTGCCAAGGAAGGATTCAATGTGGTGCAAATCCAAGTCATCAACGGAGTGCCGTCATTCAACCGATACGGCAAGATGTCTCATCCTGATGGATGGAATACGGATGCAATGTCAAAATCCGGAGAATATGGCTATTGGGATCATCTTGACTATATCATTGACACAGCCGAATGGAATGGAATCTATATAGGCATGGTCTGTATATGGGGAGGACTCGTGAAAGCGGGGTTGATGAATGAAAAGCAAGCCGAAGAATACGGGGAGTTCTTGGCAAAGAGATATGGAGACAGAAAGAATATAATCTGGATTATCGGTGGTGATATCCAAGGAGATGTGAAGACGGTTGAATGGGAGGCTTTGGCGAAAAGTATCAAGGCGAATGATCCGAATCATCTTATGACATTTCATCCTCGTGGACGCACTGTATCGGCCCGATGGTTTAACGACCGCGATTGGCTTGATTTCAATATGTTTCAGAGTGGGCATCGGCGATATGATCAGAGAATGGGCAATAAAGACTATCCTATCCCTGACGGTACGGAGGAGGACTCGTGGATGTATGTAGACACTGTGAGGAAGTATCAGCCCATAAAACCGGTTCTCGATGGAGAACCAAGTTATGAGAATATTCCACAAGGACTACATGGTGCGGATGAGCCGGTTTGGACAGACAAGGATGTGAGGCGATATGCGTATTGGTCGGTGTTCAACGGTTCTTGTGGACATACATACGGGCACAATAATATCATGCAGTTTATTCGTCCCGGACTCCCGGGGGCTTATTTTGCCGATGGAGTGAAGAAACCATGGTATGTTGCCATCGATGACCCTGGAAGGAAACAGATGAAATATTTAAAGAGGCTTATGCTTGCGTTTCCTTATTATGAAAGAGTGTCAGACCCGACACTTGTGGTAGATAACGGGGTGAGATATGACAGGATTCTGGCCACACGAGGCAAAGATTATCTTCTTGCTTATAATCATACAGGACGAGAGATGAAGTTGGATTTGGGTAGGATTTCCGGCAAGGAAAAGAATATCTGGATTATGGATCCGACGGATGGTTCGCTCCGATATATCGGGAAAACTAAGGATAAAATCTATAGCTATAAGCCCGACTCCGGCAAAGACATTGTCCTGATAGCAGTCGATGCTCGGAGAAGTTATCTTTCGCTTGAGATGGAGGAGATACCAGAATCCGGATACCAGAGTCCGGAATCCCCAAAAGGTCTCACAGAATAAATCACATTGCTATGGTAGCTAAAATAGCTATTATAGCTATTCGAAAAACAATTCAAATAACAATTATTAAATAATGAAAATACTGATATTAGGAGCCGGCAAGATGGGCTCATTCTTTTGCGATCTTCTAAGTTTTGATCATGATGTGGCTATCTATGATCCGAATCCGGAGCATCTTAAATATACTTTCAATGTGCAGCGTTTCATGAAGCCGGAGGAGGCTAAGGATTTTGAGCCGGAGTTGGTGATAAATGCTGCTACCGTGAAATATACTATCGAGGCTTTTGAGAGGATTCTCCCCTTCATTCCGAAGACAGCTATTCTGAGCGATATCGCCAGTGTGAAGACAGGTCTGCCGGAATTTTATGAAGAAAAGGGATATCGTTTTGTATCTACTCACCCGATGTTTGGTCCGACTTTCGCTTCGCTCAGCAACCTTGCCAACGAGAATGCCATCATCATCAACGAAGGGGATGAGGAAGGGCGCGAGTTCTTCCGGAATCTATACAAAAAGCTCCGTCTTCACATCGAATACTATACTTTCGCGGAGCATGATGAGACAATCGCCTATTCTCTCTCAATTCCATTCACTTCAACGCTTGTGTTTGGTAGCGTGATGAAGCATCAGGATGCCCCGGGCACGACTTTCAAGCGCCACATGGCTATAGCCCATGGGTTGATGAACGAGGATGATTTCTTGCTCACTGAAATCCTCTTCAATCCGCACACATCCTCTCAGCTTGACCGCATTCAGGAGAATCTGACGGAGCTTAAGGGGATAATCGATAGGCGGGATTCTGCGGCAATGAAAGGATTTTTGGATAGAGTGCGGGAAAATTTGAAATAAGGAATTATTCCTCAATTTGGTGAAAGTTACTTTTTGCCTTTGTGGGACGCATGCGGAGCATGCTCTATTACTAAGCTTGCCAATAGCAACATCCCGAAGCAAAATTAGTAATAGAGCATGCTCCGCATGCGTCCAAGAGTGTCTATAGGTAACTAAAATCCCAGTTGATTTCCAAAGGATTATCATTCATCTGCAGGATAAGTGGAAGTCTATCATCATCCAATATAGTCATGGATGCTCCTTCAAGAGGATCTTCAACTTCATAGGCTTTTCCAAGCTGAGTGTCAGTAATTGCAGTCTTTTTCCAAAGGACTCCATTATATCGAAATTCCCCTTTTTTCTTCAATTCTGATAAGGCTGATAGGGAGATGATTCCGAAGGTTTCATTTGAAGGGAGAGTGATATGGTTGCCGTCTTCAGGCATGATATAGCTTTGGGCGTTACCGTTCTTGACAGCTGCGGGAGTCATGGTGTACGTGCCAGTCCAAAGTTTCAAGTTGCGGACTATACTCCAATGTAAGATTAGGCCTCCATCTGTAGTGGCCTCATAGACGAATTTGAAGCGGCGGGTCTGGCCGTGGAGTTTGTAAGCAACATTGAGAGTGTCCATACTTTGATGAATATCAGAGGAGTCTGAATCTATGAGCTTTGGTTTTTTTGGTAAGATAGCCTGAGTCTCTGGAGTATCCAAGTGTTTATACATCTCGGATGAATATAACACTTCTGCGATTGAACAACCAGGAATTTCAAAATGAGGCGATTCAAATTCCTCAGGCTCTTTAGCCATGATAAGCCTCAACTCCCCGCCTGCCACAAGGTCAGAATGTCTGAGAGTAGTATAATCGTATGGCTTCCCATTAAGATATGCCTTTGCGATATAACGATTCTCATCCGAAAGACCCTGTGCCTTAATGGTGAAAGTCTTTCCATCCTGCAGTCGGAATGTGGTGGATTGCAACACGGGAGTATGGATAAGATAGTAGTCATGACCGGCATTTGGATAGATTCCTGCCATATTGAATATTAGCCATGACGACATTGCCCCTGAGTCATCATTGCCCGGGAGTCCGGCAGCAGAATCGTTGTAGTTTTTCTCAATGATTTCAAGAATCCTGTCGCTCGATTTATCGGGTAGCCCGATCCAATGATATAGGCAAGGAGAGAGGAAGGATGGCTCATTATTGACATTGAAATATTCCTTATCGAAGAAAGTGTCAAGACGATTTCCAAATTCTATCGGCCCTCCGCATAGCTCAATCAATCCCGGAACATCATGGGGGATACTGAGGGAATATTCCCAAGAAGAAGCTTCATAGAAGAACATATCCCACCACGGCGTATACCATGGCCCTTCAAAGGTAAGTGGAGTGTAGCTGTAGGTGGGATGCTTAAGCTTTGAGTGTCCGAAAGGTAGGGAATCAAGCCAATTCCCGTTAGCATCGCGAGGCATGATGAATCCTCTTGCGCCGTCGTGCTCATAGTCGGGTCGCCAGAGATTTTTCCACGATTCTGATTGCTTCAGATATTTATCAGCTATGTCCTGCTTGCCGAGTTTTTTTGCTACCTGATGTATGGCAAAGTCGCAAAGAGAATATTCCACGGTGCGGTTTCCTGCCCGGGCTATTCCATGCGGAATGTATCCGAGGTCAAGGTATTCCCGTAGCCCCCCTCTCCCTTCTGCCTCCTCATTTCCACCGGGTGGCACACTGGCATCATGTATCATCTGCTTCAGAGCCGCTTCATAGTCAATGCCGGGAATATTCTTCACGCAGGCATCTGCTATGACGACATCAGCATTCGAACCTCCTTGTGTGCGTCCGTTGGCATTTCCACTGCGGGCATCAGGCATAAAACCATCCCTCTTGCCGATATTGACGAGGGAATTTACCATCTCCGCGAGCCGTTGGGGTGCGATTATGGCAAAAAGAGGCATGGATGTGCGGTAGGTGTCCCAGAGAGCGTAGAAGTCATCGTAGTATGGCACAGGGTCAGTCCACAGGGGATTTTCTCCAGTCCGGTCGGAGGGCATCAGCATCGTATGGTAAAGGGCAGTGTAAAGCATACGCTTATATTTGTCGGGCGTGTCGGGATGAACTGTGATTTTTTGCATTTCTTTTTCCCATTTTCCGAGGGATTCTTCCCTTATATCATCGAAGCTCTTCCCCTCCGATTCCGTTTCATAGTTATATTGGGCTTTCAGCGGGCTAATGAATGATATTCCGATTCGGAAATTTACGGTGTCTGTCTCTTCAGGGAAGGCAACGAGGGCTCCGGTCTTTTTGCCTGAATCAAATTGCGTCTTGGCATTGGAGGTAGAATCCCCTTTCCAAGTCTTGGTTTCAGCGAAAGGAACATCAGATTTAGCATAGAAATAGACTGTATAGGCACGGCCATTGTTCCACCCTCCACGAATACGGCTATATCCTGAGATTTCAGTATCCGAGAGGATTTGCACTTCCGAACCGACAAACTGCTGTGCCTCTCGGGCATCAGGCACCGGAGATTCTCCTAAGAAGAAGCCTGCATCAATTTTCAGCCCTTTCCCTCCCATTTCCGGATATATGAATCGGTAGGCGGAGGAGCGGTCGGTGGCTGTGATTTCGGTCTTTATGCCTGAGTCTGTGTATGTAGTTGAATAGTAAGCAGGAAGGATTGTCTCAGAATCACGCTGAGCGTAAATATCAGTATGATCCGGATTGCCGAGGAATGGCTGTAGGAGGATATTGCCGTATTTGGGCCCACCGCCGGTGCCGCTGACATGGACTTGTGCAAATCCGTCGACTCGCTCCGGCATCGGAAGCCATCCGCTGTTTGGGGATGGTGTGCAGTCTGGCGAAGGCCTGACCATACCAAAGGGAGTACAAGGACCGATGAAGACACGCCCGAGCCCTTCGGATCCAATCCTCGGATCGATGTAATCAGTAAGCCTCTCAGCTGAGGCCTGAAACGCTCCTGC
>CAZWJO010000023.1:22941-24459 GCA_964634905.1 uncultured Sangeribacter sp. | reverse complement strand
TGATTGGAATATGCGGGGGAATTGGGAGTGGGAAGTCGGTGGTGAGTCGGGTGCTTAGGCTTCGGGGAGAGGCGGTCTATGACTGCGATCTTGAGGCTAAGCGGATCATGGATGGAGCTGAGGAGGTGATATCAGCGCTTCATTTGCGATATGGGGATGAGGTTTGTCCTGTCGGAGGTCCGATTTGTCGTGCAGAGCTGGCTAAGCGTGTGTTCGGGAGCGATGAGGAGCGCCTTTGGCTTAATTCACTCGTGCATCGGATGGTTCGTGAGGATGTGGAGAGATGGTATGCCTTACAAATTATGAATGGAGCTAAAAGATGCTTCGTGGAGTCTGCAATTCTCGTTTCTTCGGGGCTTGCGCAAATGTGCAAAGAAGTGTGGATAGTAACTGCTTCCGACGATGTGCGCATAGCGCGCATCAAGCAGCGTGATTCTCTTGATGAGGAGGCAATACGAAAGCGTATGCAGAGTCAGCTCGAAGAAGAATCTCTTCTAAAAGCATCCGATATCCCTACAAGAATAATAGACAATTCGGGTAACATTCCCATTTTAGATCAGATAGCGAAGAAATAGCTTCGCATCGATAATCATAACCTGACCATGAAAACATTTGTCCCCCTTTTGACCATCGTGACCGTGTCACTGTTAAGTTTAGTTTCTTGTAGTGATCCCGTCGAACTTATAAACTACGACTATGTGCCTTGCACTGTGTTTTCAGGGATGAATCTTGACAAGGATAGCCCCGTATGGCAGCGACATAACCGCACATCCATTAAAATCCTCGCAATAGGCAATAGCTTTACCTCAAATGCCACTACCCATTTGCCCGGTCTTCTCAACATATTGAACGACGATTCCATTTGTATAATGACCCTCGTAAGAGGGGGGTGCTCACTCGACATGCACTGGAAGGGACATATAGACATTTCTTCCGATTATAACTCATATTATTCCGACAAAGGGGAGTGGAAACTATCAGGTATTAAAAACATAGACAGAGCTCTTGTGCTTTTTGACTGGGATATCATAGTCTTGCAGCAAGTGTCGAGTCTGTCGGGCATATATTCATCATATCAACCGGCATTGGATGATCTCGTCAGATTGTTTCGGGAAACGAATCCCCAAGCTTTGCTCGCTTGGCATTACACTTGGGCATATACACCCGGGACCAAGAATGATGCTTTTAAGGATTATGACCGAAATGCGGAAAAAATGTATAATGCCATCATTGATGCATGTGATAAAGCATCCAAGGACTTTGACATTAGAATCCCCTCAGCGACACTTATAAAACGCATGAGAGAGGAATTCAAGGAAGTTAAAAACGGGTTTACCGACGACGGTTTGCATATCACATACGATCCTGCAATGTATGCCTTGGGCTTACTTTGGTATGAGAAGCTTGTCGCCCCATTAGCCGGAACAAGCAGTCTCGGCGCTACACCACTTCCTGACAGTGTGAATGCTGAAGACATGTCAAGAGTCAATAAAATCCTGATGACTTTGTAACAATTCA
>CAZWJO010000023.1:7567-22841 GCA_964634905.1 uncultured Sangeribacter sp. | reverse complement strand
AGAGTCCTTTCTTGAGCCAAGCCCCGGAGATGAGCCTCCAAAGGAAGATGGCACCGCGGAAACATAGCTCGATGCACATCGCCAGCCACACGCCGTTGAGGCCCATAGTAGGAGCAAGCCAGGCTGCCAGCGGAACTCTGACGAGCCAAATACTGCTGAAATTCATCGCTGCAGGAATTACTGTGTCGCCTACGCCGACCATCACTCCGTATGCCACAATGGAGGCGGCAAACATCGGTTCGGCAAAAGCCTCAATCCTCAAGGCGCTCGCTCCCAGGTCAATAATATCCTTCACCGGAGTCATCAGCTCCATTGCCTCCGGCGCGAGTACGTACATGACCACACCCATTATGCTCATAGTGAGCATACCGAGGCCTACAGTAATATATCCAAACTTTTTCGCAAGGTCTTGGCGCTTCGCCCCATAACTTTGCCCAACAAGCGTAGTAGCTGCATCTGCAATGCCATAACCCGGCATATAGCATAGACTCTCTGCCGTCACGGCAAATGCATTTGCCGCAATTGCCATCACACCGAGGGGTGCCACAATGACAGTGACTGCTATCTGAGCCCCACAGATCACCACATGCTCCAATGTCATCGGAGCCGAAACCTTCAATGCCTTCCGTAAAATCTCCCATTCCGGCTTGAAACTTCTCTCTTTATCTTTAATCTTGGCGATGGCAAGTCCATCCTGACGGAAGCAGAGAAACCACATCATCAGTCCTGCCGTCACTATCTCAGCAGCCGCCGTGCCAAGTGCAGCTCCAAGTACGCCCAGTCCGGCTCCCGGCATCGTCAAATTCAATCCGGCTATATCGATAGTTCGGGTCGGGAATATCAGGAGGAAATTGAATATCACATCAAGTACACACATCAGGACGTTGAGTCCGCCAGGCACTTTCATATTGCCGCTGCATCGGAGCATGCCGCCTCCGAGGTAATTCATCGTAAAGAGGGGGAGCGCAAGCACGAATACAAGGAAATAGACAGAAGCATCGTGGCAGATTGTCTCTTTGCCTCCGAGCCAGTGGGGGAGTGGCCATGCTATTGCCGCACCGACTATCGAGACTATAACACTAAATATTAAGCACGCCGTGATGCTCTGACGCAAGATGCGTCGGCCACGAGCATGATCAGAAGCCCCGATGCTATGTGCTACTTGAACTGAGAAACCCATCGTGACAGCGGAGCAAATTCCCCAAAACAGCCAGAGAGAAGTTGAGACAAGTCCGACGGATGCTGATGGGTCGGCACCGAGATGGCCTACCATAGCAGCGTCGATGTATTGCATCATCATACTCGAGAGCTGTGCCATCATAGCTGGCCACGACAATTGTGCGGTCAGCTTCAGTTGCTGTCCGAAACTCAGTCTTTCTCCCGATCTTATCTTATCTATCAGCATCTCTGGTCAAGGGCTTTAAAGGCTTTAAGGGCTTTATTGAGTGCAAAATTACGCCTTTTTTCTGATTTGTGCAAATGTTAACGAAAGTTAAAAAATAGAATATTGTCAAATTTTTTAACGAGAATAGAACTATTATTGTTAAAATTTGTATTAATTTTGATGTTTCGCTTTTGTACGCATCTCTCCTGACTTCCTCTGTTAACCTAAAACGCAAAACGCAAAACGCAAAACGTAAAACGCAAAACGCAAAACCAACCTGAATGTGAGATCAATTAAATAAATGTAGAACTAAAAAAAATCCTGCATGAAAAACGTTTGTTTTACACTCAGCCGGAAAGCGCTAATGGCATTGGCAATGCTATTGACATTTACGCTTCCCGCACTGGCCCAGAAGATCACCGTAAACGGCTACGTGGATGATTCGACTGGCGAACCTCTCATCGGTGCCACAGTCATGGAGAAAGGCACATCAAACGGCACAGCGACCGACTTCGATGGAAACTTCACCCTCAACGTCGCACCCGATGCCACACTCGTCATCAGCTACATCGGTTATGAACCTCAAGAAGTAGCCGTGAAAGGGCAGACAGAAATCAAAGTAACCCTTCAGGAGAATTCCACAATGCTTCAGGAAGCAGTAGTGATCGGTTATGGTAGCGTAAAGAAATCGGATGCTACAGGCTCTGTATCGGTGATCAAACCGGATGAAATCGATGCCGGTATCTCAACATCTGCTCAGGACCTTCTCGTAGGTGCGAGCCCAGGTGTGGTAGTAACTACTAACGGTGGTGATCCTACAGGCGGCGCAACCATCCGTATCCGTGGCGGTTCATCATTGAATGCCTCCAACGACCCTCTGATTGTCATCGACGGAGTGCCAATGACCAACCAAAGCCAAGGTGGCGGTATGAACGCCCTCACGATGGTTAACCCTAACGACATCGAGAGCATGACAGTCCTCAAGGATGCTTCTGCTACTGCTATCTATGGTAGCCGTGCATCAAATGGTGTCATCATCATCACTACCAAGAAAGGCAAAGCCGGCAAGCCGGTTGTAAACTTCTCTGCCAACATGAGCGTAAACACCGCCCGTAAGAAGCTTAATCTTATGAATGGCTATGAGTTTGCCGATTATGTAAAGGCTCACATGGGCGATGCCACAATCGACCAGCTTGGCTACAAGGGAGAAATTTATAATACAGACTGGCAGAATGAAGTGCTCCGCACATCTATCTCTCAGGATTACAATATCTCAGTAGCAGGCAAGGCAGCTTTTCTTCCTTATCGTGTCAACGCAGGTTATACTAACTCAGAAGGTATCTTGAAGACCTCAAACATGCAGCGTGTGACAGCAGGCTTCAGCCTTAGCCCTAAGTTCCTTGACGATCATCTTTCAGTCAATGTCAATGTGAACGGTACATACGGACGTTCCAATAATGTGGAGGATGATGCTAAAGGTTCTATTGGCGCGGCTTCAGCCTTTGACCCTACCAAGCCAATTTATACCAATATTCCTATGGGTGGCAATACCGGACTGATGCTATACAACGGCTATTACAACTATGCCCCCGGCGGAACATTCGACCGAAATGCTTCTGAGAACCCTTTATCTATGCTCTATGATAGGGAAAAACATAACGATACATGGTCTTCTTCCGGAAACATCCAAATTGACTATGCCCTTCATTTCCTTCCTGAACTTCACCTAAACCTTAACCTCGGTTATCAGGTATCGAAGAATGATGCTCGCTCAATGGTAGCAGCCAACTCCGTGTTCGCATGGCAGAATGATGGTCTGCTCAATAATAATGCAGCCGGAGCTGCTACAGTCAATAAATGGCATGAGCTCCAGCGTAATACTCTTCTTGATTTCTATCTCAACTATAAGAAGGAATTCGAGGCTATCAAGTCTAACCTTGATGTGATGGTCGGCTATTCTTGGCAGAGAATGGACTACAAGGGACATGAGCAGAACTTCGTAAATTCACTCGGCTTTGTAAATGCACAGGGTCAGAACGGATTCAGCTATGAGAATGGTCAATACACAATGAATACCAACACTCATAATGCTATCGGTGAGGTTGTGAACTATGCGCCACGGAGTGTTTGGAGCAATCCTCTTCAGCTTGTATCCTTCTTCGGACGTCTTAACTACTCATTCGATGACACATATCTTCTGACTTTCACCCTTCGTGATGACGGTTCTTCCCGATTCTCAAAGGATACCCGTTGGGGTCTATTCCCATCAGTGGCACTCGGATGGAAGATCAACAATTGCTTTGGACTTGAAGACTATGCAAATCTTGATGAATTCAAGCTCCGTCTCGGCTGGGGCCAGACAGGTCAGCAGGATATAAGCAACAGTTTCTTCCCCTATCTGCCAATCTATCAGAACTCATATAAGAATGGATTCCAATATGTCTGGAACGGACAATGGATTGAGCCTCTTTATCCTCAGGCATACGACTCGAATATCAAATGGGAGACCACAACAACTTGGAATGCCGGTGTAGACCTCGGCTTCTTCAACAATCGCCTTACCTTCGTATTCGACTGGTATCTTCGTGACACCAAAGACCTTCTTGCTTGGGCACCGGCACTTGGTATGAATACCTCTAACTACATGAACACCAACATCGGTACACTCCGTAACTACGGTATAGAAGCTACCATCGGCGGTCGTCCTGTACAGACTGAAAACTTCACATGGACCACAAGCTTGAACATAGGATGGAACCGCAATAAGATTACAGCACTCACCGGCAATGCTGAGACAGATGCTATCTCAGCTCGCGACGTCCCAGTAGGTGTCGGCGGTCACCTCCAGTGGCATCTCGTTGGTCAGCCAGCCTTCACTTATCTCGTTTATCAGCAAGTGTATGATAACGACGGCAATCCTATCCCTGACCTCTTCGTAGACCAGAATGCAGATGGCGTGATCAATGACGATGACCTTATCATGTTCCACTCGCCAGAACCTAAGGTGACAATGTCATGGAACAATAACTTCAGCTATAAGAATTGGGACCTTTCGTTTGCTCTTCGTGCTAATTTCGGCAATTACGTATATAACGGACCACGCTATGCACGCACTAACCTCGGTTCTGTCGACTCTTATGGCCTCAACAACCTTATGCGTGACGAGTATATCTTCGCAGGTAAGCCCGAGCCTCTGAGCGACTACTTCGTAGAGAACGCATCGTTCCTCCGCTGCGACAACATCACACTTGGCTACACATGGCCTAATCTTATCAATGACAATCTTCGTCTCCGTCTTTATGGCGCAGTGCAGAATCCATTTGTGATCACAAAATATAAAGGACTTGACCCGGAAGTATTCGACGGCATCGACAACAACGTATACCCACGTCCCGTCAGCTTCACAATCGGTCTGATTGCAACTTTCTAATCTAAAGCAAAGAATAAAGATGAAAATAAATAAATTTTTAGCAGGCTCGATGGTGGCAGCCACTCTTTCCTTAGGAAGCTGCGTAGGGGATCTCGACCTCACCCCGACAAACCCCAATGAACTTACCCCGGGTCTATTTAAGGATGATCCCAAGGGCTATCTTGAAAAGGCAATGGCCGGAGTGTATCTCCAATATGCCACCTATGGTGCCAACGGCGATGCATCAGTGCAGAACTTCGATGGCGGTATGTCTACTTTCCAGCGCGCTGTATGGATTCTTGAGGAATGTAACTCTGATGAAGGATCTTGGATCCCGAGCGATACAGACTATGGCACTATCCAGTATGGCCTTGTGCCGGCAGCCAACACTGTCGTGATGGGTACTTACTCCCGTCTCTATATCAATATTGCGATGTGTAACCAGTTTATCCAGACTGTAAATGACGGATATTTCAATCTGACAACCCCGGAACTTCAGGCCCTCGCTGATGAATATATCCGTCAGGCCCGAATCCTTCGAGCAGGCGCCTACTGGTATGCCATCGACAACTTTGGCAATGTGCCCTATGCTGATGAAAGTGTGGCTATGGGCCAAGTGGCTCCTCAGCTCTCAACTAACTTCAGTGAAGGTCGCCGCATGGTGTATGACAAGGTGGTAGCAGACCTTGAGGACATCGTTGCATGGTATGAGGCCAATGATCCTAATAATATGCCGGCATACGGCCAGGTTGGTCTTGACGTAGCGGAGTCCCTTCTCGTGAAGTTCTATCTCAATGCTGAGGTCTATACTGGCACAGCAGCTTGGGATAAATGCTACCAGCATGCAGAGAAGGTGATCGCCCGTCTTGGCAAGGGTGGTATGGATGGAAGCGGCTTGACTCCTAACTACTTCCAGAATTTCGGAGCCAACAACGCAAGCTATGTTAGCTGTAAGGAGAATGGTGCCAATGAGATTATTTGGACCATCCCACAGCATCATACATCACTTGACCCGGCTGGCAAGGGCTTGATGTCGTATGCCAACTCGACATTCATGTGTAACGCTTGGATTGGAGACTCTTCCGACGATGCTAAATACACTTGCCATATTGCCGATTATAATTCAGGCAATGGCTGGAAGTGTATCGTAGCCCGTACAGAATTTGTAGAGAAATTCAATTGGAAAGATGTGGATATGGCGGAGAGCGATGACGTACGTGTAAAATATTGGAAGACATCAAAGCATGGATTCAATGTGCAGAACATCTCTCTTTCTCAGGCCGACTGGGGCAACAATGGATATCTCGCTGTGAAATACAATAACTGGTATCAGGATGAGAATGGCGAGAATCGCGCATCTTCTCCTGCAGCTACCGACCAGCTGGGCGGCGACTATGCAATGATTCGCCTTGCCGAAATCTATCTTTCTGCTGCCGAGGCTGCTCTTAACGGAGGCGGCGACCGCGAGAAGGCCCTTACATACGTGAATTATATCCGCAAACGTGCAGGTCTTTCTGATGTAGATGGAAATCTCAATCTTGTGCAACTTCAGGACGAACGTTGCCGTGAGCTTTACACAGAGTGTATCCGCCGAAGCGACCTTATTCGCTATGGAAAATGGATCTCTGGCTATACATGGGCATGGAAGAATCAGGTGCGCAACGGCGCTGACTTCTCTTCTGCTTTCGTAGTATATCCTCTTCCAAGCACTACAGCTGCACGTAACGGCTATGTTCAGAACCCCGGATATTAATCGTAGAATCTGAAATTATGAAAAAAATACTGAAATATACAGCTGTCGCATGTGCCATCTTCGGCCTGGCATCATGCTCACAAGACCGCGATCCGGTCTTGCAGACACCGACCAAATATGTGCTGAATGTGCCGACTATGCAGGATCAGTATATTGATCTTCAAGCAGGCAATGTGCTTGAACTCGTATCTTCACAGCCTGACTATGGAGTGGCTACAATTGCACAATACAGTGCCCAGATGTCACTGACAGAGGATTTTGCCAAGGTATACGACCTTGATCCTGCATCAAAGACTCTCGCCCGCATGGAGATTCCACAGGATAAAGTGGCTCTCGGCTTAATGGAGCTTCTTGGCATCACTGATCAGGAGACATTCGACGCAGCGTTCCCGACAGGCGAGCTTCCTTATATGAAGGTCTTTTTCCGTGCAAACTGTGAAATTGACGGAGTGGAAGGCTCAAAGATCACATCGAATGTGGTGGCCTACAACAACATCAAGGGTTACTTCGCAGTGCCTGTCCCAGGATTTATCTATCTCGTAGGTGCTCCTGAAGGTTGGGCAGGTCCGACAGAAAGCAATGCAGCTCATTATGCCGACTGGCGCTTGTTTGAGCCGAAGGATGCTATTGGTTCAAATATATACTCAGGGGTATTTGATATTCCAGCCGGCTCTGCAATGTTCCGCTTCTATACTCAGCTTACAGGTTGGGATGCAGACTCTTATGGCTATCAGGTGGATGATAACGCAACAAATTTTGAATTCGATGGCAATACATTCACAAGTCCGGTTGTCAAGGGTAAAGGTTCGTTCAATTTCCCCGACTGGGAAGGCGGCAAGATGACTATCACGCTTGATATGAGCGATATGAAGAATATCATGTTGACTTGTACTAAGGGAGAGGCTGCTGTGGTTGTGACCAAGTATATCTATCTTGTAGGTTCGATCAGCGGCTGGACAGAGCCGGGCATTGCTAATGAGGCGGCTTATGCTAACTATCGCCTTTCTGACAGGAGCGACAGTGGCATCTATACCGGTTCATGGCCAGTCAGTGCAGGACATGTCAACTTCCGATTCTGCAAAGAACTGACAGAAGCCGGCTGGGACAATGACACTCAGTTTGGTGCCCAAGTTGACGACGGAGATGTAGCTTGCACTTTGACAAATGGTTCTTATAACGGATCATACGTAAACGGCAAGGGCAACTATGCATTCGACATTGAGAGTGATGCTACTGTCAACATTACAGTTGATACCAACAACAGCACAGTGACAGTCAAATTTGAATAAATCCCTGTTAATCTTTCGCAAGCAAAATTTGAGGGTGGTAAGGATATAATCTAAAATCCTTGAATTGAGCTTGCGAAATACAAATTGAAATAAAATGAAAAAAATAGCATTATACGGTCTGGCTGCAATGTTCGCCTTATCATTAGCATCTTGCGACAACTATAAGGAGCCGAATCCAGCCCCGCAGACCAATCCTCAGGAGTCTATTTTCAAGGCATCCGATGTAGAAGTCAGTGGAGACTTGACAACAGGGGTGTACGATCTTACGCAACTTCAGGCCGACGGAGCTTCTATTACAGTGGCTACTGTAAAAGCAGTTGCAGCTCTTCCTGCCGGCTATACCCTTGCCGGAAATGTGGAAATCTCAGCAGATGATTTCGCTACAGCATTTCCGGTAGCGTCGATAGCAGAGAAGGTTGCTGATGAAGAGGCCTACAATATTGTGATATCTCCTGCCGACCTTGAAAAAGCATATTTCGATAATATCTCTACTTCTCCAGATGAAAAAGAAATTAAGGTTAGGCTACTTGCAAAGACTGTCATCGGAAAGCAAGAGGCCATTATCGGAGGCCCGACTAATTATTCCGGTCCATATTCTATGACTATCTTGCCGGAGATGCGTCGCGCATATCTCTACACACCGGGCAACTCCAATGGCTGGAACCAAGAGGCATCGCAACCACTTTCTTGCTACGATGCCATCCATTTCAGCGGCTATGCAGTGCTTGACGGAGAATTTAAGTTCACGACCCAGACAAATTGGGACGGAACAAATTATGGAGCAGGAGAGGAACCTGGAACTCTTTCTACTGAAGGAGGAAACCTCAGTGTTACCCCAGGTGGTCTCTACTGGTGTACAGCTGACCTTGATAAGCTAACATACACTACCTACTATATAAGCACAATCGGAGTGGTTGGCGATGCAACTCCTAATGGCTGGGCGGCTTCAACGGCTCTGACTACTGAAGACAACCTTGTATGGAAGGGAGACATAACATTCGGAGCAGGAGAGTTCAAATTCCGTGCGAATGATGATTGGGCTGTCAACTTAGGTGGCAAACTCAACGATCTTAGCCAAGGTGGCGATAACATCCCATCTCCGGGTGAAGGCACCTATGAAGTGACACTCAATCTCGGCAAGATTCCTTACAGCTGCACCCTCGTGAAGAAATAAATCCACACAATTCTATAAATATCAAAAGCCCGCTCCCTCCAAGAGCGGGCTTTGTTGCTTCAATGCTTTGATGCTTCAATGCTTCAATGCTTTGATGCTTTCAATATAATTTGGAATAATTAAATTTTATTATTAATTTTGCTTTTAGTTAAGCTAATTGGTCTAATTGGCCTAATAAGACTAATTAGTCTTATTATTTGCAAAATTTAATCAAAAATATGATATTATGATAAAAACTTACTTGATGTCGCTGCTGATGATTGTGGCAGCCACTTTGGGCCTCAGTGCCCAAGTCACTTCTGATCCTTCCCCTCTTCAGGAGGATTCGAAGGATGTGAAGATTCTTTTTCATGCCGACCAGGGCAATAAGGGACTTATGGGTCTCCCTCCCACTGCCAAAGTCTATGCCCATACCGGAGTCTGCCTAAGCGACGGGCAAGTATGGGTCAATGCACCGACGTGGGGCGACAATGCTAATAAGTATGAGCTTACATACGTCAGCGAAAATCTTTGGCAACTCTACATCGGCGATATCCGTCAGTATTATGGTATCACTGATCCTGCCGTAAATGTCACACGCCTTGCCTTCGTCTTCCGCACTGCCGACAAATCCAAGGAAGGTAAAGGAGAAGGAAATTCGGATATCTTCCTCGATGTCCTCGACTCCGGCTTACAAGTAGCTATCCAATCAGGGTTAAGCGGTTCAATAGTGTCTCCATCCACTGCTCAAGTCACATTTAAAGTGGGCACAACAAAACCTGCTGACATATCTCTGGCTGTAAATGATAAGGAAATAGGATCTGTGAAAGGAAATACCCTTTTGACAGTTGACTATACCTTCCCGGGAGTCGGGAATTATGAAGTCAAGGCCACTGCTACCGCCGATGGAGAAACTGTGACAGATATCAAGAACTATACATTCATCGATGAGTCGAAAGCAGAGAATTATCCCGGAGGGACTCCCAAAATGGGACCGGTGAAAAATGCTGACGGGAGTGTCACTTTTTGCTTAGGTGCGCCCGAAAAAACAAGCGTCTTGCTCGTAGGCGCATGGAACGACTATGCCGTTGACAATAAATATATGATGAAATATCAGGACGTAGATGGCATGCGTTATTTCTGGATCACTGTCGATGGACTCGACAACACCAAGCAATACGGCTATTATTTCCTAATCGACGGATCTCAGAAGGTAAGCGACCCATACGCGCGTCTCGTGCTTGACCCGTGGAACGACAAGTATCTTTCCACCGACGTATACCCTGACCTCCCGGCCTATCCCTTCGATGTGATTGATGGTGTTCCTTTGGCGATCTATCAAGGAAATATCAATGACTATGACTGGAAAGTGACCGATTTCAAAGGAGTGGCTCCTTCCGACCTTATTATCTATGAGCTTCTTTTCCGTGACTTTACCGGCACAGAAGGTAGGGCCGACGGCAACGGAACGGTAAGGATGGCCATCGAAAAGATTCCATATCTAAAGACTCTTGGCGTCAACGCCATCGAACTTCTCCCGATAATGGAATTCAACGGTAATATATCTTGGGGTTATAATCCCAACTTCTATTTCGCACCCGACAAGGCATACGGAACTCCGGATGACTATAAGGAATTTATCGACCTCTGCCACCAGAACGGCATGGCTGTCATCCTTGATATGGTATTCAACCAGAGTGATGGTCTCCATCCATGGTATCAGATGTACCTCCCCGGAGATAATCCATTCTATAATATGAATGCACCTCATGCCTACAGTGTCCTCAACGACTGGAATCAAGGCTTTCCGATGGTGCAGGAGCAGTGGAAAGATGTGCTTGAATATTGGATGACGGAGTATAAGTTCGACGGTTTCCGTTTCGACCTCGTGAAGGGTCTGGGCAACAATGACTCCTACGCCAACGCCGGCGATGCAGCCACCAATGCCTTCAATCAGTCGCGTATCGACCGTATGCGTGAGCTTCAAAAGATAGTGGAAGCAGTAAATCCCAATGCCTATTTCATAAATGAAAATCTTGCGACACCGAAGGAAGAGAATGCAATGGCAGAGACAGGACAGCTTAACTGGGCAAACCTCAATGAGGCGGCCTGTCAGTTTGCTATGGGTTATCAAGACAACAGTAATCTTAACCGGATGTATGCACCGAAGGACCAGCGCACGTGGGGCTCAACTGTTTCCTATCTTGAGAGTCATGATGAGCAGCGTCTTGCTTACAAGCAGATGCAATATGCGCCTACGGGAGTAAAGGGAAACCTTGACAATTCAATGCATCGCTTAGGGTCCGCAGCTGCGCAGATGATACTCGCACCGGGCGCACACATGATCTGGCAGTTCTCCGAACTTGGTAATTATGACAATACCAAGAACAGTAACGGCGGGAATAACACAGATCCTAAGACAGTGCGGTGGGATCTTTTAAGCAGTGCCCCAAGGAAGGGCTTGTATGACAATTATTCCGAGCTCATTGGATTGCGCAATGCAAATCCTGACTTGTTTGCAGAGTCAGCTTCATTTGATAATAACTGCGCACAGACAAACTGGGCAAATGGACGCACAATGGTATCGAGGGCAGGAGATAAGGAGCTTATCACTGTAATCAATCCCAATATTGATAAAGAAATCACTGTCACAGTAAGCTTTGGAAAGAACAGTGATGAGGATTATCAGATACTGTCAAAGTCTTACGACTCCAATCCGTCGTTCAGTGTGGCTGGAGGCACTGTGACAGTCCCTGCCAACTGCTATGTGTCGATAGGCACAATGGATGTGACTGAGGTTGAGGGAGTCTGGAGCGAGAGTGCTTCGTCTCTCCGGGTGCATAAAGATGGCAATTGCATCGTAGTGGATTATGCTGCTTATGGAGTGGAAATCTATACGATGGATGGCAGAAAAGTGGCTGCTCTCCAGAGCAATGGAAATGTGGAGGTTGTTTCAGGAGTGTATGTAGTAGTAAGCGGTAAGGAGACCGTCAAAGTCATCATTTGAAGCATACTGACCCTTTTATAGTAACTAATAAAGCCCGCTTTTTGCGGGCTTTTTAGTCATTAGGTCAAATTGTCATTATGACAATTTGACAAAATGACAATTTGACAAAATCTTATTCTACTATTTCGCCCCGGAGAGTGGCGGAGGAGGCATCAGTGACGCGGACGTGTATGAAGTCACCGGGCTTGTAGGTGCTTCTGGGGAATACTACGACTTTATTTTGCGACGTGCGGCCGAAGAGTTCTTCAGCACTTCTTTTTGATACTCCTTCCACAAGCACCTCAAATTCCTTGCCTACGTCTCGGCGGTTTGACTCAAGACTGAGTTCATTCTGCAATGCGATCATACGGTTGAGACGCTCCACTTTGACATCTTCCGGGATATTGTCTGGCAGATGTTTAGACGCGAATGTTCCGGGGCGTTCGGAATATTTGAACATGAATGCACTGTCGAAACCGGCTTCCCTCATAAGTGATAATGTCTCTTGGAAGTCCTCTTCCGATTCATTATGGAATCCCGTGAACATATCGGTAGATATGCCAGCTTCGGGCACGATACGGCGGATGGCGGAGATGCGGTCAAGATACCATTCTCTGGTATACTTTCGGTTCATATCCTTCAAGACGCTGTTGCTGCCGCTCTGGACCGGGAGATGGATATGCCGGGCAATATTGGGATGCGCAGCCATCACTTCGAGCGTCTCATCGCTCATATCCTTAGGATGGGAGGTAGTGAAACGGATACGCATGTCAGGAGCTGTTTCAGCTACCATTGTCAACAATGCCGGGAAGTCGACTTTCTTCCCATCCTCTCCCTCAAAGGAGTATGAATTGACGTTCTGACCAAGCAGGGTCACTTCCTTGAAGCCGCGCTCTCGTAGGTCTGCTAACTCTCGAAGGATGCTTTGCGGCTCTCGTGACCGTTCCCGGCCTCTCGTATATGGCACTATGCAGTATGAGCAAAAATTGTTGCATCCGCGCATGATTGAGATGAATCCAGAGACCCCAGCGCTGCCAATGCGGCGTGGCAATACGTCGCGATAAGTCTCGGTTAGGCTTAGTTCGATATCCATTGCCTTTTCTCCGGCCTCGGCAGAAGCGAAAAGTTCCGGAAGCTGGAGGTAGCTGTCGGGGCCGGCCACGACATCAACTCCGTAGTCTTCGATGAGGGTCTTTTTCAGACGTTCCGCCATGCATCCGATGACTGCGATGATTATCTTCCTTCCGGTTTTGCGACGGTATGCCTTCCAGTGGCTGATGCGCTGATAGATCTTTTGCTCAGCATTTTCACGGATGGAGCAGGTATTAAAGATGATAGCAGAGGCATCCTCATCATGGTCGGTCAGCTCATATCCAGCCATGCCCAAAACGGAGGCGACGACCTCCGAATCTGCCACGTTCATCTGGCATCCGTAGGTCTCTATGCGCACTTTTCGCGGAAAAATGCAATTTTTATCGTCTACTAAGCGAAAAAGATTGTCCATACTATTTGATATTTGAAAGATATTTCCTAAATTTGTACCAAAATATTAAATCGACTACAAAATTACACAATAAATCTATTAGTTACAAATGAGCATCCCTTTTATTTCGGCCGAAGAGGCTGCTTCCTACATCAAGAACGGTGATAACGTAGGTTTATCGGGCTTCACCGCCTCCGGTACGCCTAAAGTTGTAACAGTTGCCTTGGCAAAACGCGCTAAGGAACTCCATGAAAAAGGTCTCCCATTCAAGATCAATCTCTTCACAGGCGCATCCACCAACGACCATGTTGACGGAGAACTCTCCCGCGCTGATGCGATCGCTATCCGCACGCCTTATCAGGGACACAGCGACTCGCGCAAAGCAATCAACGCTCAGGCGATAAACTATTTCGACGGGCATCTCAGTATGCTGGCTCAAGACATTCGTTATGGATTCTTTGGCGATATCGATGTCGCTATCATTGAGGTGACAGAGATGAGCCCCAATGGCGATGTGGTGCTTGGAGCCGGGCTTGGTATGACTCCGACTCTTGCGAAAGTAGCCAAGAAGATTATCCTTGAATACTCAAGCTACTACAAGACTTCCTTCCGCGGTTTCCATGACAATTATGTCCCATTGGATCCTCCTCACCGTCGCGAGATACCTATCTATAAACCATCAGACCGCATCGGTTCGACAGTGCTTCATCTTGATCCAAAGAAGATCATCGGTGTCGTTCCTTCAAATGCTTCTGAAGGCGTGAAGCCTTTCACTCCTTCTGACGCAGTGACTCATCAGATTGGTGAGAATGTCTGCAACTTCCTCGCCCAGCAGCTACGCATGGGACTTATCCCGAAAGAATTCCTGCCAATACAGTCTGGAGTAGGCAATGTGGCAAACTCAGTGCTTTACGGCTTAGGAGAGAATCCTGATATTCCTCCATTCGAGATGTATACAGAGGTGATTCAGGATGCAGTGATGGCGTTGATGGAACAAGGACACTGCAAGTTTGCATCAACTTGTGCCATGACTTTCTCAGACGATGCCATGCTCCACTTCATGGATAACATTGACTTCTTCCGCGACAAGATTCTCCTCCGCACAGGAGAAATATCCAACAGTCCTGAGATTGTGCGTCGACTCGGTGTGATCACTATGAACACTGCTCTCGAGGCTGATATCTATGGCAATGTGAACTCAACTCATGTGCTTGGCACAAAGATGATGAACGGTATAGGAGGCTCAGGCGACTTTACCCGCAACGCATACTTGTCGATTTTCTCTTGCCCGTCTGTACAGAAGGGTGGAAAGATTTCCGCAATCGTGCCTATGTGCTCACACATCGACCATTCGGAGCACTCCGTCAATGTTCTTATCACAGAGCAGGGTGTGGCTGACCTCCGTGGTAAGGATCCTCGTCAGAGAGCTGAGACAATCATCGAAAACTGCGTAAGCCCAATGTACAAGGAAATCCTTTGGGACTACCTGAAGCTTGCCAACAGTGGCGGAAAGGCTCACACTCCTCATCATCTCCATGCTGCATTCGCACTCCACGAGTCGTTTATCGATTGCGGCGACATGTCGAAGGTTGACTTTGCAAAATACTATTAATTAATGCATAATGCACAATGCATAATTCATAATTAGCTTCGCGTCCCATAAAATTATCTATGCTTTAAGCATTTAAAACTATTATGCATTATGCATTGTGAATTAACAAAGATTATGCATTGTGCATTATGAATTATGAATTCAAATTATGGCGATGGCTTTTAGGGCTGTCGCCTTCTTTATTTATGCTTTTGGAGGCGATTTT
>CAZWJO010000023.1:5950-7467 GCA_964634905.1 uncultured Sangeribacter sp. | reverse complement strand
GGCGATGGCTTTTAGGGCTGTCGCCTTCTTTATTTATGCTTTTGGAGGCGATTTTGGAGGATGGTGAAGGCTTCTTTTAGTTCGGGCACTTTGAAGAGGTATAGGACCGTGAAGGAGACTATTATGCCTATAATTAATTGGATGCAAAGGGATAGGAATGATGGGAGATTCAGAGGATGGATGATGTCGCCGGAGGGGATGGGCAAGACATCGATCACTAAGAAGGCTACCAATGCTGTGAAGGCAAATGGGAAAATATCTAATATGAAGTTGCGTAGATGATAGTGAGTGGTTCGTGCAGCGATGATGGCCGCTACAATCCAAGTTACGACCGTAGCTGTCAATTGTCCCCATACGAGCATTTCAAGGCTCATGGTGAAGACTGTGGCGAGCAAGGCTACGGCTGTTGAGACATCCTTTACTATTTCTACTACGACAATCTGCTTTCCATAGCCAAGACTCATCATAAAATTGCTGTACAGGGATATGAAAACAACACCGATACCCCTTATGCAAAGGATCTGGAAGAGGGGGATAGCGGTATCCCATTTAGTGCCAAAGAGAAAATGGAAGATGCTTCCTCCACACGCCGCTATAAGCGTAAGGACCGGGAATGCAAGGAGGGCTGAGAAGCGGTCGATGCGCTGCATGTAGCGGTGGAACGTTGCGGTATCATCCTGCACCTTTGAGAGAAGAGGGACAAAAGATGAAGTGAATATCTGCGTGAGAGATGCGCTTCCCATCTTGCTCCATTTGTCTGCCTGATTATAATTGCCGAGTTGTGGCAAGGAATACCATTTGCCTATTACGAAAGGATAGATATTGAGGAATAAGGTATTGAAGAATTGGGTTGTGAACACACTCAACCCAATTTTTTTTATGTCGTGGAGTGAGCGGCGTGAGAAAACCGGTTTAGGTGTCCAATGTCCGGTCATCCAAAGCCATCCGCTTTTAAGGGCTGCTAAGGCTACTGATTGCCAGACCAATGCCCACGCACCATATCCCGCAATGGCAAGAGCAATTCCAAGACAAGCAGAGACGGACAGTGCGAAGAGGTCGGCGATAGCAATCTGCTTCACATCCATTTGCTTCATAAGGCGGTTGGTCTGCACGATTCCAAGGCCGGTTAGGACAAATGTCAGAAACATCACGCGGCTCATAGCCGCCAGAGGAGGGGCATTGAAGAAATTTGCGATAAGGGGAGCTGAGAAATAAAGGATTGCATAGACAGCGGCGCTGACTCCGAGATTGAACCAGAAGACAGTGCTGTAGTCATCATCATCCGGCTCTTTTTTCTGGAGGAGCGCCGACCCGAAACCTGAATCTACGAAGAGGATAGCGAAGGCTTGAAAGACGGCAAGGACTCCGACAAGGCCGAAGTCCTCTTTGCTCAGCAGGTTGGCGAGTACTATCCCGCTGAGACCGTAAAGCACTTGAGTGGCGACACGGTCGATAGTGTTCCACTTCAGTGTCTTAGCCGTCTTTTTTTTTAATTCAGAACTCATGGTTTTATTAAT
>CAZWJO010000023.1:4108-5850 GCA_964634905.1 uncultured Sangeribacter sp. | reverse complement strand
TGCATTATGCATTGATAAAACTATTCAAGCGGATATAGTTTGCCGCCTCCCTTCTTGTCTATTACGGGGGATCCTTTATAGTAGATCTTTGTGTTGCCGATACCCATCACTTTCAATTTCTCGACCGGCCAGCACCCTATGGACCCATTGCCGAGCATCTTGCAAGTGACATTGACAGCTTCCAGGCGGTCAGCCTGAATGGTTCCGTTGCCTACCATTGAGAAATTTGCTTGTTGGCAATGTCCGGAGACGGAGATAGTGCCATTCCCCGACTTTATGGCAGCCCCAATCTTTGTGGCACGAATATCGTCTGCTATAATTGAGCCATTTCCCATTACGGAGAGATCCAGATTGCTTCCGGGAGCAACTGATTTGAGAGTTAGAGTAGACTCGGAGGCAAGGGAAGCATTTTCCAAGAAATCTGAGTAGACGTATAGTGTGGGGAGTTCAGGGTCGTCAACATAGAGGGTTTCCACTTGTATACGGAGTTTGTTGCCCTTATGGGTGATGATGAAGGCCTTAGCGTATTTCTGGTCGCCTTCGTAAGTTACACGGCTTGGGCTTCCGTCAGCACCTACATATACCACGTTGACATTATCGTCGACGCTCACTTTGCTGAATTGCCCTACTGGGAGGGTAAACTGCTTGGCGCTCATCTGGAGGCAGCCCATCAGGATTGCCAAAATAAATAAGATTCTAATCTTCATTTCAAAAAATTCATAATTCATAATGAATAATTCATAATTAATTGACGAAGATTCATTTTAGCTTGGCCAATTATGCATTATGAATTGTGCATTATGCATTGGTTAAAAAAAACGTTCTTGTATTTCAATTAATAGATTTTCAAGTTCTTGTTCGGTTTCTGCCCTCAGCAGCCGTATACGGGTCTCACGGAAGTCGGGAATCCCTTTCAGGAGGGGAGTGGAGGCGAGATGGCGACGGACGTGGAGGATGCCTCGATATTCGTCTATTCGGTCGATAGATTCGCGTATCTGGCGACGCAGCAGGGCGAATTTTTCTTCTATAGTTATTTCGGGCAGAATGCCGGTTGTCAAGTATTCCTTGACTTCTCGGAATATCCATGGAGCGCCGAAACTTGCTCTGCCGATCATCACGCCATCTACTCCGTAAGTGTCAAAGGCATTTTTTGCTTGTTCTGCTGTCTTGATATCTCCATTTCCGATGATGGGAATCTCAATCCTGGGGTCGGCTTTCACTTCTCCGATGAGGGTCCAGTCGGCCTCCCCGGTATACATCTGTGAGCGTGTGCGTCCGTGGATTGTCAAAGCTTTTATTCCGCAGTCTTGAAGGCGAGGTGCAAGGTCGGTGATAGTTTTGTTGTTGCAATCCCAGCCAAGGCGGGTTTTGACCGTCACAGGGATGTTGACGGCATCGACTATAGCCTTTGTGATAGCGAGCATCTTCTCGGGATTGCGCAACATTCCTGCACCTGCACCTTTTGCAGCGACTTTCTTCACCGGACAACCGAAATTGATGTCGAGGATATCGGGCCGGGCTTGCTCCACAATCTTGGCAGCCTCCACCATCGCTTCCGGTTCACGGCCGTAGATTTGGATTGCTACGGGACGCTCGCGGTCGTCGATAGTCAGTTTTCGGGTTGTGGAGTTGATGTTGCGCACGAGAGCCTCAGCTGAGACAAATTCCGTATAGACCATAGCGGCCCCTTGTTCGCGGCAGATGAGCCGGAACGACGGGTCTGTGACGTCTTCCATCGGAGC
>CAZWJO010000023.1:0-4008 GCA_964634905.1 uncultured Sangeribacter sp. | reverse complement strand
GAGCAGCGGGAGGGGGAGATGAGTTCTGCGGCTTCGCGGAGTTGGTCTGCTGTGACGGCGCGGATCTGCTCGGCAGTGTGAGACATGTCATAGATTGCATCCCGGAAGAGGAGGCTCTTACCCATGTTTATAGCCATATTCTCGCGGTTGTCGGTGCTGACGAGGAGTTGCCCGCAATATTGGGTCTTTATCTTGTCGAGCATGCGGTCGGTCATTGTGTTCTGTGCTAATCGGTCGATTACACGCCGCACTATTGAAACGCATTTCTTGACATTGCTTTTGTCGCATCCGATGTAGACTGACCAAAGCCCCGTGTCGCTGAACATAGAATTGAAACTGTCTACGGCGTAGACCAAACCCCGCTTTTCGCGCAACTCGGAATTGAGCAGACTACTCATACAGGGTCCGCCGATATAGTTGTTGAGTAGATATAGTGCATATCGGCGGGGATCATCGCGGCTAACGGTGCGGGTCCCGAAGATGGTATGGGCCTGGAAACCGTCGTTGTCAATCACTTCGTCGAAAGGAGGGAGGTCGTTAGGAATTATGCGTGGAGGACGGCGGAAAGGGAAGTTAAGCAGTCCGAAATGCTTATCAACCTTTTTGACTAACTTTTCGGGATCATCGGGAGAAGAGATATAGACCACCATATTGCCGGGGGTATAGTTGAGGTCGAGGAATTGGCGGCAATCACGCCCGGTCAGAGAACGGACACTTTCTGGAGTGCCGAGGATGTTATGGGCGAGTGCATTTCCTTTGAAGATGCGCTCCTCATATTCATCATAGACGTTCTCTGAAGGAGTATCGAGATACGATTTAATTTCTTCTACCACCACTTCATGCTCCATGTCGATTTCATGAGCAGGGAAGAGCGAATTGGCTATTATGTCGGCGAGGAGTTCGATGGCACGGTCAGCATATCCGGCGGGAGCCGTCGTATAGATGATAGTGCTTTCCTTTGAAGTGCTTGCGTTCAGTTCACCACCAATGCTCTCCATGCGTGCAGAGATCGCCGAGGAGCGTCGTTTCCACGTTCCTTTGAAGATAGTGTGCTCCACGAAGTGGGCAAGCCCATGGCGTTCGGGCAATTCGTCGCGGCTTCCGCTGCCGACAACGACTCCGATGTAGGCTACTTTTGCCTCGGTCTTGCACATTGCGACGCGAAGGCCGTTGTGTAATGTATGCGTAACGTAATTCATCTTAATACGTACCAATGCATAATTCATAATGCATAATGCATAATTGACTGTCGTCAGTATTCAATTAACAATGCACTTATGATGGAATGCAAATAATATGAATGATTACTTATAAATATATTTAGAGTGCAAAATTAGTCAAAAATTCTGAAATAGAAAAACCATTGTCAACGCATTAAGAAGCCATGCGAGGCGCAGACGGTATAGAAACGCTCAAGACGAGTGGTTTTGACCAAAACAAGCGAATTTGTAGCCATAATGGTCATTTCTCTCAGTTCCTTGTCGTTAAGGATAAGTTGCCGGAGCTCCGGGAGGTCAGGCCGCAATTTTAGCATCGAATAGCCGCCGTCTCGCTCAGCACAATCTGTATGGTGAAGGGCCTCGTCGATTATCTTCTGAAGGGAGGGTTCTTTTATCGGGTCGATTATTAAACTGAGGTTTTTGATTCGTTGATCGAGTTCCTCCTTGGTCGCGCATCCGTTGATCAGGGATGCCCGTGAAATTCTGAGTCGTGTTGGGCTGATTCGTTTAGTGATTTTGGAAAGGAACATCATGAACGGGGATTTCGCGTCGAGGGTGATAATATTATTCAGTGCATCGTACTCCACATCAGAGCCGGACTCAGTTTTTGTTGGAGTATAGGTATCGACTATTCTGAAAGCGTATTGTCCGAGGGGAGTGAGCTTGACATATCGGATACCTTCGAGCGTATCCGCTTCAATGTCTTTCAGATTAGAGTCAATGGCAAGTTCTACAATACCGAGAGCACAAAGATATTTCATCCAATGGATGGAGAATTTCCATCCGATTTCTTCAAACCAATCAATCTCTTTCTTTTCCCAATCTGGATCATCGTAATTCTCCTTGTCTACTCTTCTGACGAGTGAAGATTTATTCCGGTCACTTTCGGGGAAAAGCTTAAGATAATCGCAGGGCGCCTTCGAATATGAGGCATCCGTACAAAAAAGGAGCATCTTGAAATTATCAAGGTTGAGCCATTCGGTAGCCTGAATCAAGATTGAACGGATGGCAGTAGTAAGCTCGATGACGTATGATTCAGAAGTCCAGTTTTTAGTGAATCCTTGATGAGCAGGCAAGAATGTATTGAAAATCGGACCCTTTATAAGTTTGGGCATTTCATCGACTGCAAAACGGACAAGTTTTTTGACGTCTACAGATTCTTTTTTGCTGATTTTAGTGAGGAGGGTGAAATAGGTGAGACAAAGCATCTCGATTCTGTCGGTAGGCCATTTGCTCTCAGGAGTAGAGAAATCCTTGATAGTGGATTGGTTTCGGATTTTCTTAACCGGGGCAGCCGAGATAGAACCATTAGCGCTAAGGATCTGGCCATTGAGGGCAATTCCATCAAGAGTCATGAGATCGGTGACAACAGAAGTCTCGAAATTATCTATTGTCAGGTGAGCATCTTCAGGTAGTGTAGGGGTCAAATGTGGACTTGCGTGGCTTTCGCCGAAGAAGAGGGTTGCAAGTCTCCTCCTGACATTGCCAAATAGGCTTATTCTGCCATGGTAATGATATTCTTTAGTCTCTCTGTTGTAGTCTCTCCATATAGCGGTGACTATACATGGAGAAAATAAGGCTTCTATGTAAGCTCTATACGACCAATAATAATCAGTAACGATTTTAATTTCTCGACCGAGCTGAGCCTTTAGGTCAATAGTATAAACCTCCAGATTGTTTATAATCCTTTCCCAAGTCAACTGGTATCTTTTGTCGGCCATTGCAATCGCCAAAAAATTTGATAGGTGGTCGTTCAAGGAAATATACAGCTGAGAGAAAGAATCTTTCTTCATTTTATCGAATCCACGGGGAGTCTCGAGCTCGGTGAAGAGGTTTCGCATAGCGTAGGGAGATGAAGAAGAGACTTTAATCAGTTTCTCTTTTGCCATTTGGGCAAAAGGCGCAAACAGCTCACGGCACTGATCCAGATATAATGAGGAAATAGACTCAGCATTTTTATTTTTTGGAAAGTTGGTGAGATATACCACGCCCGGAGTGACCTCCTGGTTTGGTGCTGGATCTTGAGATATATCTTTTGCAGTCTTATCTTTGACTGTTTTGCTTTGGGCTGCTTTGGCGGATTTTGTCTTCGAGGTTTTCATGAGAGAATGAATTCAATGTCTTTTTCTGAGAGGTGCTTGCTTGATACAGTGTCTGCGCTGATGAGCTCGTCGAAAAGTTCTGCTTTCTGTGCTTGGAGCTGTAGCATTTTCTCTTCGATGGTGCCGACTGTGATGATAGAGAATGATGTGACGGTCTTTTTCTGTCCGATGCGGTGCAGACGATTGATTGCTTGTTCTTCGGCAGCCTTGTTCCACCAGGGTTCGAATATATAGACAGTATCAGCGGCTGTTAGGTTTAAGCCGACTCCGCCGACCTTTAGGGTCATAAGCATCACCATACATTCCGGGTCGGACTGGAAACGCTCCACCCTCTTCTTTCGGTTTTGGGCAGAAGTAGAACCGGTCATTGTCTCGAATTGGATACCCATTTTTTCGAGTTTAGACATCACTATTTCAAGGCCTGCGATGAAATTGAAGAATACGACAGACTTATGTCCGTTGGAGGCAGAAGCAAGAATAGAGTCGACGAGTTCGTCGATTTTGGGGGAACTGACTCGGCCATCTGACAGGCTTTCCGGCACGGATGCGATTCGGCGTAGCTCATTGAGGGCTTGGAACATGATAAATTGCGACTTGTTGATACCGTCGCGTGCGATAGCCTCGTCGATTTGCTTTCGGTAGCTCAATCGGCGCATATCGTAGAGCTTCTTTTGAGCGTCGCTCAT
>CAZWJO010000022.1:0-32495 GCA_964634905.1 uncultured Sangeribacter sp. | reverse complement strand
GATCCTGGAGGGATCGAACTTTTCCGAAAAGGAACTCTCTTTTTTACCAAGTTATGTGAATATATCATAAAATGTATATTTCCCTTAAATCCGCAACTAATATTTAAAAAAGTTAAATAAAGTATCTGAGCAACAAAAGGTTGCTCAAGATTTTGCCATGTCAGATTTTTCACTTAATTTAGTGGTGCAAAAACAAAAAATAAAAAATCCATTGACATGGCAAAGATAGCAATAAAATCTGAAAAAATCAAACCTTTTGGAGGAATTTTTCCAATTGGGCGTCAACTTCTCATCCGAACAGCGTCACATCGAAGACTCGAATGAAGAATAAAAATCTAAATATTAGCACGAGTTTTGACTTCAGAAGCCCAAAAATGCCCTTCAAAAGTCAAAACTCGTGCTATTTTACTGGATTTATCGGGTCTTGTGCAAAATAATCTCTCCTCAACCCCGGCCTGGTAGACGTGTCAGCGAATTTGGATATTTGGAGATAAATGATTATATTTGCGGATGATTTAAAGCAGATGGAATTATGAAGGCAAACAAATACCCAATAGGAGTGCAGACTTTTTCTAAGATAATAGAAAAAGGCTACACTTATGTAGACAAGACTGGCTACATCAAACCCTTGTTGGAACAAGGTGAGTATATTTTTCTGAGCCGTCCGCGTCGGTTTGGGAAGAGTCTGCTGCTGTCTACTTTGGAGTCATATTTCAAGGGCCAGCGTGAGCTTTTTAGAGACTTGGCCGCCGATAAGATGGATTTGGATTGGACTCCCTCGCCAGTGTTGCGGTTTGATTTCAATGCGGAGAACTTTTTGAAAGAAGGTGGACTGGAAGGCTTGATAGACGGATATCTATGGCATTATGAGGAAATTTATGGGAGACGTGAAGGAAAATTGTCTCTTTCCCAACGTTTCAAAGAGCTTATCATTGCGGCCAATGAGCAAACCGGGCGTAAGGTGGCAATATTGATAGATGAATATGACAAGCCATTGCTTGATGTGGAAGAATATCCTGAGATGTATGAGAAAAACCAACGTACATTGAAAAGCTTCTACGGCAATCTCAAGTCGATGGACGAATATATCCGGTTTGCCTTCATCACAGGAGTTGGCCGCTTCAGCAAAGTCAGCATATTCAGCGACCTCAACAATCTCAAGGACATATCCCTGCATAACGATTTTGCCGATATATGCGGATGGACCGAAAAGGAGCTGGTAGACAATTTCCGTCCGGGCATCGAAAGGCTCGCCGAAGAACGTGAGGAGGACTTTGACGCCACCCTGCAGGCTCTGCGCGATTATTATGACGGCTACCTCTTCACTGCAAAAGGATCGCGGCTGTACAATCCTTACAGCGTCCTGAATGCCTTAGATGACAGATCGATAGATCCTTATTGGTTTGGTGTCGGCACTCCGACTTTCCTGGTCAAGAGAATCAGACGGATGGGCACTTTCCCCCCTGACATCAATGGCAAGAAGTGCACAAAGAAGGAACTGACAGCCGTTGGTATGCAGGACCGTAACCCTTTGCCGCTGATGTTCCAGACCGGCTATCTCACGATATGGAAATACCTGAAGGAACTGGACCTGTATGAGCTGCGTTTTCCTAACCGTGAGGTCGAGATAGGGTTTTATGATGACTTGCTCAATGTATATGTCCCCGACCTGCACAATCCCTCAAGCCCATTTGAATTTTCTCTCTTCAAGATAGATCTCTATGAAGGCCGCCCTGAAGATTTCATGGAGCGTCTGGCGGTTCTGATGAAAGATCTTCCGGGAGAGGACCACTGCGAGTCGGCATACCGGGCCATCACGTATCTACTGGCAGTGCTTTGCG
This sequence comes from uncultured Sangeribacter sp., assembly GCA_964634905.1. GTDB lineage: Bacteria > Bacteroidota > Bacteroidia > Bacteroidales > Muribaculaceae > Lepagella. The sequence continues at coordinate 30,654 of CAZWJO010000022.1, read as the reverse complement.
GCACGACCGCCATAGCTGAGCATCACGGCTACCGTGGGAGGAGCGACATAGAAGTTCAGACAGGAAACTACGTCTATGTGTTTGAATTTAAATACAACAAGAGTGTTGAAGAGGCGATGGAGCAGATACGCTCCCGCGATTATGCGGGGAGGTATGCACTCGATTCGCGGACACTATATCTTATCGGAGCCAACTTCAATGAAAACAAACAAGAAAGAGGCCTGGAATACAAGATAGAAAGACTTCTCCAATAATTCCAAAACATCCCTCAATGAGGGATGTTCTGCTTCGCAGACGCCAACTTTGATCATTCGACTACCGGAGGAAGATGAACATTCAGATGGTTAGTTAAGCATAGATCTGAATCTCCTCCGCTCATCGCCGCATCGAAAGCTGGAAGATAGACTGAGAACCCCCTATGAACCTGAACCGGTGTGTAGCCATTTGTTATTTTTCGGAGGTAATCTCATAGTTGTTGCCAAGCTTCTTGACCTTACCGTTTCCGGCGTTGAAGCGCACGCTGAGCGACACCGTGAAGTTCTGTGTCCTGTAATCACTGCGGGTCTCGGAGAAAAATCCGGGGATTGAGATTCTTGTGAAGTCGGTCTTGTCAATCAGAGCGACGGGCAGGTACAGGGTCGCGGTGACAGGCAGTCTTCCCTTGCAGAAGACCTGGTTGTAGCTGAATTTCAGGAATTCCTGCTGATGGTCGCTTATCCCCTGGGGGAGTGGCTCCCTGTCGTGCCTGATTAAGTATTCAGCTTCGAGAGCCGGCCTTTTCTCCCCGAGCTTCCATGTCAGGGTCAGCTCACCCTCCCATGTGCGACCACTGTTGCTGAAACCGTCTGCCCATCTCCTGTACCACTGGTAGTATCCGGAGAACTGCAGGCGCACGCTCTTGCTGAGATACCTGTCCACGAATATGCTGGCCACCTGATGCGTGTAGCTGCAGTTGGTGAAAGTCTTCCTCACTATCCCGTCCTCGGGCATGTCATACCACTCGATGATGTCATTGTCCGACTTCCGGAACATATACTGGATGGTGATGAAATCAAGGAAAGTCACGGATGGCATAAGGTAGTTCACGATCCTGGACTTGAGCGCTGGATTCCCGGTCTGGATGACATACTTAGACACCTGCCATTCAGAAGAGGACAGCTGGTCCAGGTTGGGATAGTCGATCCAGTTCTGGTAGTTCAGGTTCAGACGCATGAACCGCGACGGTCTCCACATCAGCTGCAGCCACGGCATCACGGATGTCCTCGACCTCGATATGCCGTCCTGCCGGTCAGTGGTGGCGAGCATCTCAGCCCCAGCGATGATATTGAACTCCCTCCGGGGGAAAAAGGATGCGAGAAGCCTTATCTTGTTCCTTTCCTCGCCTGACCTGAACGTGTCGGAGGAATCCAGCTCCCTGCTTCGGTATTTTCTCCAGGTATAGCTGTAGTCGATCTGGCCTACCCACTTGTCTGAGAACTTCCATGCGGCCACAGTCGAGAAGAAAATGTAGTCCTTGTGTCCGTCGGTCCTTGTCGGCGTCTCCCGGCTGCCGTCAGAGAAAATCCGCCTCTCATCAATGCCGTAGTAATTGTACTGTATGGAGGATACGAGGAATAGCCGGTCCATGAAACTTCCACGGTAGAAGAGTCCTGTGATTGAGTTGTCGTAGGAATAATCGTTCCGGTTGCGCTGTATTCCCCCGCCGTACATGTCGTAATGGACCTCCCTGTCGGCGTCAGTATGGTCGAACCATGTCTGTAGCGAAAGCACATGCCTGTCGCCGAAACGTCGGTCAGCCCCCACGGAGAACGAGCCGGCGTTCGAGAGCTTGCTGTCGTTCGGGTTCCGGTAGTCCTCCGGCTCGGACTTTTCAGTCTCCTGCCCCGTCACCTCATTGACGAATGACGTTGCCTCCTTCCAAAGGTCCCTCCTGTAGGATCCTGACAGATACAGGCTCCAGTCTCTTGTGGTGAATGTGAAGTCCGCTGCTGCCGACTTCGAGTTTGCCGGCTTCTTGCGGAGGCTCGTGTATCCCGATGCCCTGAGGGCGACATCCCAGCCGATATAGTCCTCGAAGAGCACGATGTTGACCAAGACAGGGACATTAGAGAACTCCCCTGGAGGATATCTCTGAATCTGGATCAGTTTGATCCTCTTTGGATTGATGCTCCTCGCATACTGCGCACCCATATTTCGCCCGTTGACGATGACAGGTATATTGTGGTCGCTTCCGATGCTTATCTCCTCAGTGTTCCAGTCTACCTTCAGCCCCGGCAGGTTGCCGATCATCATTGCCGCGTTGGGAGCTGAGGCCCGAATTGAGTCCGTGAGGTAGATGGTCTCAGTGGTGGCGTCGAAACTCCTGCGGTCCGCTGTCACTGTCACTGTCGAGAGCTCGTTGCTGGAGGGTGAGAGTGCGACATAGCCCATGTCAGGGGCAGGAAAACCGAGCAGGACCAAAGGATCGTATCCAACGGAAGATATCCTGACAACCTTGGCCTGTGGGATGGTGTCGGAAATTGAGAAGACTCCATCCGTATCCGACATTGTGGATACGATGACGGAGGAATCCCCGTCAAGGACAACGATGGTGGCGCCAGCTATAGGGGAATGGTCGGTTGCGTCCACCACCGTTCCCCTTATTGCAGGGAGACAGTGTAACACTACGGAGAGACAGATCAGTAGGATAATACTTCTCATGCGTGGATTGAATTGATATAGATAATGATTTTCTATGACTTTTTTTAAAATTTCGATGGCAAAGTTAAGGAATTTTTCATTTAATGTCAAGTAAAAAAGTTTAACGAATTTAGTTTTATATTATTGAAAATCAATTATTGTATAATTTAGAGTTTAACGGATCAGTGATTTGTTTTACATAATGCAATTTTGTAGGTAAAAACACGCTATTTAGATTTGTCTCGGTATTGGAGACGAATCGAAAAATACTGAGATTATTATGTAATTTCAATATAATTGTCTAAATTTGTATAAAAAATGAAATCATGAAAAGAATAGGCTTTATAAGTATTATCATTTCGATTATTTTGTTGGGTGGGATGTTGGAGATATCAGGATGTAAAGATTCCAGACAAGTAGAAAATAGGTTAGATACTGCTGAAAGTCTTATGGAGGAGCGTCCTGATTCGTCACTTTCCATCCTAAAAGAGATTAAAGATTCTGAACTTAACGGTAAACGACTCAAGGCAAGATATGCTTTGCTGAAGTCAATGGCATTGGATAAAAACTATATTGATACAACGACATTCGATGTCCTTCAGCCTGCGATTGATTATTACCTAAAACATGGAAATGCTGATGAAAAACTCAAAACTTATTACTACCAAGGAGTTATCTATAAAAATTCAGGTGATGATGATCTTGCCATGCAGTCATGTTTAAAAGCATTAGATATTGAGGAGAATGTCTCTGATTCCTTGACTTTAGCAAGACTTCTTGTTGCGCAATCTACACTTTTTTATAGTCAATACCGAATATCTGATTTTTTGAATAATAATCTGAAAGCAGGAAACATATTTGGATCAAAAAGTAAAATTCATCTGCAATTGATAAGTTATAGTAAAGCGTTAAGTGGAGCAACAATACTTAATGACAGATCTAAAGCTGATAGTATTATTAATATATGCAATGCTATAATCAATGATTCGATCCCGCTCAAAAAACTGGCACTAAGGTCATATTTGACATATTCAGTTAGTTTTGGAAATAAGGAAGAGATCAAAAGTTTGATAGAGGAAGTGGAGCAGTCCGATATTTCGGAAGCATCCAAGTTGAATATAGCACGAGCACATTCCAAAATAGGGGAGCCGGAGAAGGGACTTGAACATCTCTACGAAGCAGAAATTGCGCCGGATGATATTCTCGATTCGTTATCATACTGGTCAATAAAGACTGAAATACTGGAGAATATGAGTAAGGAAAAAGCCGCTCTGGAGTCCTTTAGAAATTATTCCCGACTATTGGAAGTGTATCACACGCAACTTTTCTCAAACGAGCTGTTATTTTCAGAAAAGAAGCACCAGATGGAGATTGAGAGCATGGGGAAGATTCATAGAAGAGACAATGCAATCAAATGGATATTGGTGGGAGTGGCGGTGCTGATATGTATTATATGCTTCATCTACTATAGATATCGACTCAATAAAGCGGGGCGTATTATTGCCGAGCGTGATGCCGAGATGCTACAGTTGGAGGCAGATAAATTGCATCTGGAGTCTGAAAAGCTTCAGCTCGAATCTGAGAACCTTCATCTTGCAATAAGTCAGCTCGAAAGCGAGCAAGAGCGACTGACTGCCCTTTTGGAGCAGCGCGATGAGATTTCCTCAGAGATGAGAGATGTCATAAGGGAGAGGCTCGATATGCTCAATGGATTGCTCGCAAAGGAAATCACCAACGAAGACAGTTATGCCAAGCCATTCAAGAAATATGTAGAGACGCTCCGTAAAGACCGCATGAAATTCCAAGACTCCACAAGAAAAGCCTTTCAGGCAGTTTATCCAAAGTTTATGGTAGATCTAATTAATAAAGGTCTGACAGAAAGGGAAATCAACTACGTGTGCCTCTACGCCCTCGGACTTCGGGGAAAGGAGATAGGCACCTACCTTGATTTAGCCCGCCATTACAACATCAGCAGCGACATCCGTCGTAAGTTAGGTCTCGACTCCAACGGCTCCAACCTCGGTCCCTACATCCGCAAGATGATGAAAGAAAACTGACAAAATAAGGATTTGGTGTATTAAATAATTATTATTAACTTTGTAGAAAATATTAGAATGTAGATGAGTAAGTTGATTGTTCCTAAGGGAGTGCGTAGTGATAGCAAGGTGGCGCTTATCGGCCCTGCTACTCGGATTAAGCCGGAGATTGTAGAAGGTCTTGTAAGGCTCTATGCGGAGCATCCTGAAGAAATGCCAGGTGCGGAAATCATTGTCTACCCTTCGGTGCTTGATGAAAATGCAACCGGTTCTTATGCAGCTAAGCTCGAGCAACGGGTTGCCGATTTCACGGACGCTTGGAGCCGAGAGGATGTCGACCTCGTGATTTGTGCCCGTGGTGGCTACGGCTGCGTCCACATGCTCGACTATCTTTCCACAGATTTCATCGCTGCTCATCCCAAATGGCTTGTCGGTTTCTCCGATGTCTCTGCCCTTCATGCTCTGCTTTACAAAAGCGGCATAGCCTCTATACATGGCGGAATGGCAAAGCAATTGGTGGAAAACACTGATTCCGGATTTGGCACCTACAGAAAGATATTTAAAAAGCTCGTGGAGTCTTCTAATCCAAAATTGGAATATCTCCTCCCAACTCATCCATACAACATTATTGGAGAGAGTAGGGGAGTGCTTCTCGGAGGAAACCTTGCGGTCCTCAACGGTCTCGCCGCAACTGCCTACGACATGATGGGGGAAAGTCTTCATCAAGACGTGATACTTTTCATAGAGGATGTCTCTGAACCCATCTACGCCGTAGAGCGTATGCTCTATAGGCTGCATCTTCAAGGAGTGATTGAAAAAGTAAAAGGTATCCTTCTTGGTCAATTCACCGAATGGCATCCCGACCGTAATCATGAGTCGATGTATGATATGATCAATGAGCGCTTCACTGAATGGGGTGTGTCATGCCCCGTTGCCTTTGATTTCCCGGTTGGACACAATGACAAAAATGTTCCCGTCATCGAAGGAGCGGATGTTAGTCTTAGGGTCGACAATGAATGCGTCTGTCTTACAATGAATTTTAATGATCTCTGAGATTTGAGTATAAAATATTTGTCTATAAGTGTCCAACATTTCTTCTTGATTTGATTCTCAGAGCGTTAAAAATAGTGTTGTTTTTGGATAATTTATTGATTTATAATTAATAATGTAAGTTTTCTACAGTCTCTTTCATCAGAGTGAAATAGAGTGAAAATCACCATTTAAAAATTGTTGAGACAATTTTTGGGAAAAAATATGGGTTTTTCACAAGAATTTGTTATATTTGCGTTTTGTTGTCAGCCAAAACATGAGTCCGAGCCGGACAACGCAAAACGCAAAACGTAAAACGCATAACGCATGATAGAATTTGCAGCTCAAGGCATCGAGATGCCCGATATTGATTACGGAAGAATTTCGGAATGGATAGAGGAGGTAGCAGCCTCGCATTCTCGAAAAGTTGGACATTTGCATTATCTCTTCGTGAACGATGAGGAGATCCTTGATGCTAACCGTCAATTTGTCAACCACGACTATTATACAGATATAATCACTTTTGATTATTCTCATGGCGAACGCATCGGTGGAGATATTATGATTTCGTTGGAGACTGTCGAAACAAACGCTGTCAAGTTTGGAGTCACATATCTTCGGGAACTCCTGAGAGTGATAATCCATGGTGTCCTCCATCTCGTCGGAATCAACGACAAAGGTCCCGGCGAACGCGAAATTATGGAAGCCGCCGAAAACAAAGCCCTCTCCCTATATAATGTAAATGATTAATTACGAATGACAAGATTTTCTCAATTCTCAATTCTCAATTCTCAATTATATCGTAATGTTGTTTGAGTATGATGTAATAGTAGTTGGTGCCGGTCACGCAGGTTGCGAAGCTGCTGTGGCTTCTGCACGTCTTGGGTGCAGCACTCTTCTAATTACTGCTGATATGAATCGCGTAGCCCAGATGTCGTGCAATCCTGCAGTAGGGGGTATAGCCAAAGGTCAGATTGTTCGCGAGATAGATGCACTCGGTGGAATGATGGGTATAATTGCCGATCGTACTGCCATCCAATTCCGGATGCTTAATCGCAGCAAGGGACCCGCAGTCTGGTCGCCCCGCGTTCAGTCTGATCGCACTCGTTTCATTGACGAGTGGCGTAAGACACTCGACGAAACTGAAAATCTCTATTTGTTTCAAGATATGGTGGTTGGGCTTCTCACGGAAAGCAAAAACGATGATATCAAGGTGTATGGAGTCGAAACAGCTCTCGGAGTTAAATTCAAAGCAAAAAAGGTTATCCTGACTGCTGGCACATTCCTTAATGGCTTGATGCATTTTGGTCCAACCCAAATTGAGGGAGGGCGAATTTCTGAATCATCCTCCCACGGTCTTTCAGATCAGCTGAGAGAAATGGGTCTCAACGTAGGAAGAATGAAGACCGGCACTCCGGCTCGCATAGATGGAGGTTCTATTGACTATGACTACGTGACTGTCCAAACCGGCGACGATGTCCGGCTTTCCGATGGTTCCGTAAAACGGGACTTTCATAAATTCTCCTATCTTCCTTCCGTTGAAAGATCATTGCCTCCAAGAGACTGCTATATCGTACACACAAGCCCGGAGGTGCATAAGATACTTAATGATAATCTTGCTGACTCTCCGCTTTACAATGGACAGATAAAAAGTATAGGTCCTCGATACTGTCCCTCCATCGAAACAAAAATCGTTACTTTCGCAGACAAAGAGAGCCATCAACTATTCCTCGAACCTGAGGGGGTGCTTACCCATGAATTCTATATAAACGGTTTCTCAAGCTCTCTCCCGTGGCAAGTACAGATGGAGGCATTGGCTCAAATACCTGCTCTCCGTAACGTGCAGTTCTACCGGCCTGGTTATGCTATCGAATACGATTTCTTTGACCCCACACAGTTGCGACACAGCTTGGTGTCGAAAGTCGTAGGCAATCTTTATCTCGCAGGTCAGGTGAATGGCACTACCGGCTATGAGGAGGCGGCTGCGCAAGGTTTGTTGGCTGGCATAAATGCCGCAAGATGTGTCAAAGATTTGGAGCCTATTGTGCTTGGTAGAGACGAAGCTTATATCGGCGTCCTCATTGATGACCTGGTAACGAAAGGTGTCGATGAACCATACCGAATGTTCACAAGCCGTGCGGAGTTCAGAATTCTCCTCCGTCAGGATGATGCCGATCTTCGTCTCACTCCCATAGGATATGAAATTGGACTCGCAGATGAATATCGTTATGAGTCGATGAAATCCAAATATGCACAACGGGATAATCTCGTCGAGTGGTGTGAGAGCACTTCCGTTAGGCCGACAGAGGAACTCCAACGCTTCCTTGAGGAGTGTGGAACCGGACGCCTCCCGGGACGTGTCAAGATCGCAGATCTCCTTCGCCGTCCGCAGTTGAATTTCCAAAACCTTATTCCATTTATTCCCTCCTTGAAAGAACGTTGTGATGAAGTGGAGAAGGGTAGGAGAGATGAGATAATTGAGTCAGCAGAGATCCTGATTAAGTATCAAGGCTACATCGACCGAGAGCGAGAGTCGGCAGACAGAATGAGCAGACTCGAGAAAGTGAAAATTCCTGAAAAGATGAATTTCGATGAGATACTCTCTATTTCTACCGAAGGGCGCCAGAAACTCTCCCGAATCCGCCCCGCAACAATCGGACAGGCCTCCCGTATCCCCGGTGTCTCTCCTTCAGACATTAACGTTCTCCTCGTTCTCCTCCGCAATTAAAATCATTAAAGCCCTTATCGACTTTAGGTCCTTAAAGCCATTAGAGCCCTTAAGGTCATTAAGGGCCTTAAAGCCCCTAATACCCTTAAAGTCCTTAATTTAGAATCAAAATGTTTCACGTGAAACATAGGGCTCTACGGCTGTCCTACGGAGCCAATGTAAGTGGCAAAGCATTCTCCGCATGCGTTCCACCCAGACAAAGCAAAATAAACCGATTAATCGAAAAATTTAAACTAATAAAGAAAGTATTATGCAAACAGAAGATTTAAGAGGTCTCATCCGAGACGTGCCAGACTTCCCTTCCGTGGGAATCATGTTCCGAGACCTGACGACTATGATTAAGAATGGTGAGGCTCTCCACGTTATGGGTGATGCACTTGCTGAACTCTATAAAGACAAAGGCGTGACAAAGGTCGTCGGCATAGAATCACGCGGTTTCATCGGAGGTTCTATACTTGCAGATAGACTCGGCGCAGGTTTTGTGCCGGCTCGTAAACCCGGCAAACTCCCTTCCGTTACTGTCAAGGCCTCTTACGCCAAGGAGTATGGAGTGGATACTATCGAACTTCACAGTGATGCCATTACTCCCGACGATGTGGTGGTGCTTCATGACGATCTGCTCGCGACAGGGGGCACAATGAATGCTTGCATTCAACTTGTGAAGTCAATGAATCCAAAAAAGATTTATGTCAATTTCATCGTAGAATTGACCGATCTCCATGGCCGCGATGTGCTTCCAAAAGATATTGAAGTGACTTCACTCCTCACATATTAATACTCATACTTCTATAAAAAGCTCCGATTCCATCGGAGCTTTTATCACGCTTTACGTATATGACCGAAGATAAAGTAAAGAATGAACAACTCCTTGCGGGAGCAGGCAGGGACATCAATGAGCTTGGCGGTTTTAATCTTGAGATAAAGTCTGATCGCACTCCGGAGGATATCCGACATAACAGACCCGGCGAAAAACTCCGAGAGAAAATACTTTCTCTGCCCGACTCTCCTGGCGTCTACATGTATCTCGACAATACCGGGACGGTCATATATGTCGGAAAGGCGAAGCGTCTCAAAAGGAGAGTCTCCTCTTATTTCAACCGTCAGCACGACATCCGGCGCACAAACCTCCTCGTCCGATCGATCGTAGACATGCGCTTTATCGTGGTGCATAGTGAGGAAGATGCTCTCCATCTTGAGAGCGCTATGATCAAGGAATACCAGCCCCGCTACAATGTCCTGCTCAAAGATGATAAGTCTTATCCCTGGATTGTGGTGACCAAAGAAGATTTCCCCCGTGTCTTTATGACAAGGGAGAAGGGGCTCGGTGCAAAATACTACGGTCCTTATTCGAATGTGCAGTCTGCTAAAGTGGTGCTTCAGCTGATCCGAGATATTTTCCCACTCCGCAGTTGTCGACATATTCTCGATGAAAAGGGAATTGCAAGAGGTAAGTACTCCCTCTGTCTCGATTATCATATCAAGAAATGTGGTGGCCCTTGCCGCGGATTCATCAATAAGGATCAATATGACGAGTATGTAACCCGAGTAAGAGCTATTTTGCGTGGTGAAACCGTCGAGTTAGAAAAATATCTGTTAGCAGAGATGCAGCGACTGAGTGAGGACTGGAAATTCGAGCAGGCTCAGGAGATGAAGGAGAAATATGAGGCGGTGAAGCGTTACAATGTCAAGAGCATTGTCGCCAAGACCGAAACTGCCGACCTGGATATCTTCGGTTTCGTGGCAAGCGACGACGAGGATGAAGCTGTGGTCAATTTCATGCACCTTCACAATGGTGCCGTAATCCAAAGCATCAATCTCGAATACAAGCGCTGTTCGGCTTCTTCAAAAGAAGAAATTCTTTCTATGGCTATTTCTGAAGTAGGACGGAGATTCGATCGGGAATTCTCCGAAGTCATCGTGCCTTTTTTGCCTGATGTGGAGTTTGAGAAGATAAAATTTACTGTTCCGCAACGAGGCGATATGAAGAAGGTTCTGGATGTCGCGGTGAAAAATGCTACGCAATATCTAAAGGATAAGGAGAAGCAGGCTGAAGCCCTCGATCCGGAAAGAAGTGTCGAAAAACTTATGGAAACCATGAAACGAGATTTCCGACTTGAAGTGCAACCGCGCCATATTGAGTGTTTCGATAATTCAAACATCCAAGGCACGAATCCGGTGGCAAGTTGTGTCGTGTTCCGTAACGGGAAACCATCTAAGAGAGACTACCGTCATTTCATTATCAAGACTGTTGTAGGTGCCGATGACTTCGCCTCCATGAAGGAAGTCCTTCACCGACGTTATACGAGAATGATGGCCGAAGGTGAAAAACTTCCTGATATGGTAGTGGTCGACGGTGGCAAAGGTCAGCTCAGTGCTGCGGTCGAAGCTTTCGATGAAATGGGGATTAGGGGAGAGGTGGCTCTTGTCGGTATTGCAAAACGTCTTGAGGAAATTTATTTCCCCGGTGACTCTCTTCCTCTCTACATTAATAAGACAAGTCCCAGTCTCAGGGTAATACAGGCGATGCGTGACGAAGCCCACCGTTTCGGCATCACTCACCACCGCGACCGCCGCTCCAAAGGACAGACCGTAAGTGAACTCGACGCAATAAAAGGGGTAGGCCCTGCTACCAAGACGGCCTTGATAAAAGAATTCAAAAGTGTCAAGCGAATCAAAGAAGCATCCCTCGATGCTATAGTAAATGCTGTCGGAAAAGCAAAGGCTAATCTTATATACTCTCACTTTCATCCCTCAGAAAAATAATTTAAGTAGATTTCTGTATTGTTTTTCTTAACCTTTTAACCCTATCACCCCATAACCTTCAACTTTCGTTTGCGAAAGTTGAATTTTATTATTAACTTTGCAGTTTGAAAGGGGATGGCAAAGGCAGGAAGATTGACTACATATTGATAATATGACAATGGAGCCCATCATACCACCAGTGGATAGAGACCTCATAGAGAGTGAACTGACTCCTGAGCGTTTCCTACGACACACGAACAAAGGCGACAACCTTCTTTACGTTGTCGATGCATATTCTGCGCCCAATACTATGAGGGAAATTGGGCGTCTCCGCGAGATTGCATTCCGCCAAGCTGGAGGCGGAACCGGCAAAGGAGTAGATATCGATGAATTTGATGTAATGCACGTTCCATGCCAACAATTGATTGTCTGGGACCCTCAAGCGCGAGAAATTCTCGGTGGTTATCGTTTTATCACCGGCGACAAAATCGATATGTCTTCCGGTGTGCCTAAAATTGCGACTGCTCATCTTTTCAAATTCTCCGATAGGTTTCTCAAAGAAATCCTTCCTCAAACCCTCGAACTCGGGCGTTCATTTGTGTCTGTGGGATATCAAAGCAGTAAGGCCGGCACTAAGGCTCTTTTTGCTCTCGATAACCTTTGGGATGGTCTCGGCGCTCTGACTGTCATATATCCCCATATTAAATATCTTTTTGGGAAGGTGACGATGTATCCAGCTTTCGGCCGTGAAAATCTTGACTTGATATTGGGATTCCTTAACAAGCATTTCCCCGATATGGAGGAACTCGTGCGTCCTATCCGTCCGATTGATACAAAAGCAATGACTCCTGAAATTCAAGAAAGATTGTCTGGCGAGAATTATAAGGAAGACTACAAGATTCTCAATCGTCTTATTAGAGAAAAAGGTCTAAACATCCCTCCCCTTGTGAACGCATATATGAGTCTCTCTCCGACAATGCGCATGTTTGGCACTGCTGTCAACGATGAGTTTGGGGATGTTGAAGAGAGTGGTATTTTTCTCACAATATCTGAAATACTTCAAGAAAAGAAAAAACGGCATATCGAAACTTATAAAGAAGAAATTGCCAATGAATAATACCGAAAGCGATAATATTTCTATCCTATGAAAAAGATTAATATCATGATGCTCGGCGGCGCTCGCCGAGTGTCGATGGCGGAACTGTTCAAACGCAGTGGTGAGCGAATCGGGCGCGAAGTCAATATCATCAGCTACGAGCTCTTGGAGCAGGTTCCGATAGCTCTTGTCGGTAAAGTGATCGTTGGCTTGAGGTGGAGTGATCCAAATGTCGTTGCCGACATTGTCAAGGTCGCTCGCGAATATGATGTCGATATCATCCTCCCTTTTGTTGACGGTGCTATAGAGGTGGCCTCTAAAGTGCGACATCACTTGCCCGGTGTCTTTATTCCGGTCGGAGACTTTGAGACAAGCCGTACGATGTTCGACAAGATTGAGGCCGCTAAAGCTTTTGAGAAAGCGGGTATCCCAATCCCAAAGACCTATACCGCTATCAACGCCAAAATGCCGGCTATCGCTAAGCCCAGAAAAGGGTCTGCTTCAAGAGGTATCAAAATTTTCCACACTCTCGACGAACTTATGCAGCTCGAGAATTTGAGCGATTATCTTGTGCAAGAATTCTTGGAGAACATGGATGAATATACGGTCGACTGCTACGTGTCTCAAAAAGGTGAGATTCTAACTGTCGTCCCTCGCGTGCGTCTTGAAGTAATGGGAGGAGAGGTCACTCGGACCATTACTTGTCGAAACAATACTCTCGATCAGCTAAGCCGTCAAGTAATTGAGACTTTCAATCTTCGTGGCCCCGTGACGCTGCAGTTCATACACGACCTTGACCGCAACCGTTATCTGCTAATGGAAGTCAATCCTCGGCTTGGGGGCGGAGTCGTTTGTTCGATATATGCCGGAGCTCCTATCACAGACTATATTATTGATGAATCCCGTGGAATCTCACTTAAGCCTTGCGATGATTGGGCCTACAACACACTGATGGCCCGTTATCAGAAGGAGGCTATATTCTATGAGTCTTAATGGCCGTAAACTTTTTCAGTGCTTTAAACGTTGAATTCTTTAGGAAAAAGTTGCAAATATTAAGTTAATTATGTAATTTTGACCTCCAAATGTCAGAAACTCTGCGCTGATGCGAGGAGAGAAGGATATAATGTATTGAAAACCCGAAATTTAATTAGTTTTTTTATATACATGATCATGAAAAAGACCTTAGTTTATCTTTCAATGGGTGCTATGATCCTGACGATGGGATCTTGCTCCAAGAAGGTGGGTGACTTTGCTTCTGAGTATTTCACCACCAATCCTACTCCGCTGGAGACTGTAGGCGAAACCGTACCTGCTACTATCTCCGGTACTGTACCTGCAAAGTTCATGCCAAAGAATGCTGTTGTCACTGTGACTCCAGTGCTCGCTTGGGATGGTGGTGAAGCTTCAAGCTCACAGGTGACTTTCCAGGGTGAGAACGCACGTGCTAACGGGCAGGTGATTTCCTACAACAACGGCGGTAGTGTCACTATCCCATTCAATGTGCTTTATCAGCCTGAGATGGCTAATAGCGACCTTTACCTTGATTTCAAGGTGAACCAGGGTGGCAAAGACTATCAGCTTCCTCGTGTTAAGGTTGGGTATGGCGTGATTGCGACATCTACTCTTACTGACGTGGCTGTTCTCGAACCTGCTCCAGCTACAAGCAACTTTGAGCGTATCATCCAAGAGAAATACAGCGCTGAAATCAAGTTCCTCATCAACCAGGCTAAGATCCGCGCTAATCAGGTTGACGCTGCCGACTATGTTGATTTCAACAAGGATCTCATCTCTTCAAATGATGCTCCTAACAGAGAAATTGCAGGAATCAACATTCACTCATACGCTTCTCCTGACGGTACTATGGCTTTCAACAGGGCTCTTGCTGAAAAACGTGAAGACGTAACTGTTGATTATATGCGCAACCAGCTCAAGAAAGACAAGATCACTGAATTCGGTGAACTTACTTCTGAATTCACTCCGGAAGACTGGGAAGGTTTCCAGGAACTCGTGGAGAAGAGCAACATCCAGGATAAAAACCTTATCCTCAGCGTTCTCAAGATGTATAAGGATCCGGAACAGCGCGAACAGGAACTCCGCAATATGTCTGCCGTATTCAACGAACTCGCAGAGCAGATCCTTCCTCAGCTCCGTTACTCGAAGATCGTGGCTACTGTCAATGTTATCGGCAAGAGCGACGAAGAAATGTTCCTCCAGTTCGAATCCAATCCAAGTGGCTTGAGCCTCGAAGAAATCCTCTATATCGGTACTCTTGCTAACGATGACGTTAAGAAGGAGGCTATCTATGCAGCCGCTACTCAGATCTATCCTAACGATTTCCGTACTTGGAACGGTCTCGGTGCTACTCAGTTCAGCCTTGGTAAATATGACGAAGCTGCTAAAGCTCTCGCACAGGCTAAGAAGCTTGCTCCAAACGATAAGTCTGTCGACCTAAACCTCGGACTTCTCGCTCTCCAAAACAACGACCTCAGCAAGGCTAAAGATCTTATCGGCGGCGCTGCTGGCGTTCCTGAAGCAGGCGCAGCTCTTGGAGTGCTTTACCTCAACGAAGGTCAGGTTTCCAATGCTGTCAGCAGTCTTGGTAATGCTAAGAACAACAACACTGTTCTTGCTCAGATTCTTTCTAAGGACTACAGCTCTGCTAAGAACACTCTCGCTGGAATCCAGAACCCCAATGCAAATACCTATTATCTTGCTGCTATCGTCGGCGCTCGCACCAACAACGAGAGCATGGTGATGACCAACCTCCGCGAAGCTATCAAGCTCGACCAGACTATGCTTGCAAAAGCACAGAAAGACCTTGAATTCGCTAACTACAATCTCAGCGGTCTTTAATTTAAGGATAATATAATCCGATCATAAGGGCGTGGGCCGTGACTGGCCCACGCCCTACCAATAAACTAATACTTTACTCGAAATGGTTTTTGAATACGATTTTCTTGTGATTGGTTCCGGCGTCGCTGGAATGAGCTTCGCCCTTAAGGTTGCCTCCTCTGATCATCGGGTGGCTATCGTCTGCAAGACTACTCTCGACGAAGCGAATACATTCTTCGCTCAAGGGGGCGTTGCAAGTGTCACGAATCTTGAGGTCGACGATTTCGACAAGCACATCCGCGATACTATGGTCGCAGGCGACTGGCTCTCCGACCCAAAGGCTGTGGAGAAAGTAGTGAAGAATGCTCCCGAGCAAATCAAAGAGCTTCTTAATTGGGGTGTGGACTTTGATAAGAAAGATGACGGCTCTTTCGACCTCCATCGTGAAGGGGGACACTCGGAGTTCCGAATCCTTCACCATGCCGACAATACCGGCGCAGAGATTCAGCAGTCTCTCGTGGAACGTGTTAAAGAAAATCCTTTTATTGATATTTACGAAAATCATTTCGCTGTAGAGATTATAACGCAGCATCATTTAGGAAAGATTGTCACACGCCGTACTCCCGACATCACTTGCTATGGTGCATACGTGCTTGATGAGAAAACTGAAAAAGTCGATACTTTCCTCGCTAAGATTACAGTCATGGCAACCGGTGGCGTAGGGGCTTGTTATACGACAACCACCAACCCTCTCATCGCTACTGGCGATGGAATCGCTATGGTCTATCGTGCCAAGGGCACGGTCAGCGACATGGAGTTTATTCAATTCCATCCTACTGCCCTCTACCACCCCGGCGACCGTCCAAGTTTCCTTATCACGGAAGCTATGCGTGGCTACGGAGCTGTCCTTAAGACTCTCGACGGAAAGGAATTCATGCATAAATATGATCCCCGTCTATCGCTTGCACCTCGCGACATCGTTGCCCGCGCTATTGACTCTGAAATGAAGCTCAGTGGCTCAGACCACGTCTATCTCGACGTCACCCACAAGGATCCGGAAGAGACCAAGAAACATTTCCCAAATATCTACGAGAAATGTCTATCCTTAGGAATCGACATCACTAAGGATATGATTCCCGTGGCGCCGGCTGCTCATTATCTCTGTGGAGGCATAAAAGTTGATCTCGATGGGCAATCGAGCATAGACCGTCTTTATGCGATCGGTGAATGTTCTTGCACCGGACTCCATGGTGGTAATCGTCTTGCGTCAAATTCACTCATTGAAGCTGTTGTATATGCCGATGCCGCTGCAAAGCATTCTCTTCAAAGAGTCGAGGGTATCGATTTCCGTTCAGATGTGCCGGAATGGAATGATGAAGGCACTACACACGCTGAGGAAATGGTGCTGATCACTCAATCCGAAAAGGAAGTTAACCAAATTATGGGTTACTATGTGGGAATCGTCAGAAGTGACCTGCGTCTCGACCGCGCCTGGAACCGTCTCGATATACTTTATCAAGAAACTGAACGTTTATTTAAAGAGAGCAAGCCTATTCGAGCACTCTGTGAGCTCCGCAACATTATTAACATCGGTTATCTAATAATGCGCCAAGCTCGCGAACGAAAGGAGAGCCGCGGACTGCATTTTACCGTCGACTATCCTCACCCTGACATAGTTCCGGAGCAAACAGCGTAAGAAAGCATGCTCCGCATCCGCCCCGGAGCGTGATAGTTAAGATCTCTCAAACTTTAAACGCCTAAAAACGTTTAAACACTGTTATCTATAAGAATTTGTTCCTATTATGAGCATATTGGCATAAATGCATTATAGATTGATGGTCTGGCACTATTAATTATGCATTATGACTTGCTTTAGCTTGAACGAAGTTAATTATGCATTAGAATTAAAAGAATTTATTCCGTATGAAAAGGATCCTTCTGCCCATAGTGGCACTGATTGCAATATCCATTGGTGTTTGCGCAAAGAAAAGCCATGACATGGCGCTACAACGCAATCTCAAGACCTTCAACTCTATGGTGAAGGTTCTGGAGGAAAACTATGTAGACTCAATCCGCATTGACGAGGCGTTCAAGGCGGCTTCTAACGCCATGCTCAATACCGTAGATCCTTATACGGAATATTACACTGCCGACGATCGTGACCAACTCATGAAGATGACTACTGGTGAATATGCAGGTATCGGTAGCTATATCACGGAGTATGACGGCTACGTGTGCATTTCCCAACCGATGGAAGGAAGTCCCGCCGCTAAGGCCGGTCTAAGGCCTGGCGACAGAATAATAAAAGTTGACACAGTGGCTACAAAAGGCTTAAAGAATGCTGAAGTGTCAAAACTTCTCAAAGGCACTCCGGGCACCGAGGTTTATATTGAGGTCAACCGTCCATACGTACCTGATTCCTTGTTGTCATTTACTGTAACCCGGGAGAAAGTCACTGAGAAGTCTGTCCCTTACTTTGGGATGGTAAGCCCAACTACGGGATATATCCGCCTAAACAGCTATATCACGAATTCTCCTCAGGAAATGACAATGGCTCTTGACTCCCTGAAAAAAAATCCGGAGTTCTCAAACCTCATTTTCGACTTGCGTGGCAATGGTGGAGGCCTCGTGGAAAGTGCCATCGAAATTCTCGGTAATTTCCTTCCAAAAGGTACTCAGGTGCTACGTACAAGTGGCAATGGCAAGGAACGTGTCTATAAGACAACCCATACTCCGGAGTTCCCCGATATGCCCCTCATTGTACTGACCGATGGAGGCACAGCATCTGCTTCAGAAATTACAGCCGGTGCACTCCAAGATCTTGACCGTGCCGTCCTTGTTGGTAACCGCAGTTTCGGAAAAGGTCTCGTTCAGAATATCTTTCCTCTTCCTCACGATGCGAGCTTGAAAGTGACTGTTGCAAAATACTACATTCCCTCCGGTCGCCTTATTCAGGCTCTCGACTATTCAAGGCGCAATCCCGATGGTAGCGTGGCTCGTACTCCCGACTCTCTGACCAATGTCTATTACACATCTCGTGGTCGCGAAGTGCGAGACGGTGGAGGCCTACAGCCTGATTCGGTGGTAAAGAACAACAACTATTCCGACATTCTCTACAATCTTGTGACAAAAAACAAGATATTCGATTATGCCAACAAGTACCGTGCTAATCATCCGAATTCAATGCCTATTGACAAATTCGGTATTACTGATGAAGATTATGCCGCTTTCACGGATTTTGTCGTTAACAGCGGCATGAAATATGACACATCTTTCGATGCGTTGCTAAAAGAGGTGCGTAAACAAGCCGATGAACAAGGTTATATGACTGCCGACAATGACTCTATACTCGTTGCTCTTGAGAAATCACTCGGAAGCGATCTGGAGCGCGACCTTCAATTCAAGAAAAAAGAAATCAAGGATTATCTTGAAGAGGAGATTGCCACTCGATATTACGGTGATGCAGGACGTATTGCCGTTGAAATCAGGACCGACCCGGTAGTGGAGACAGCTATAGCCATAATAGAGTCTCCTGAGTATGAGGCTATATTGAAGGAATCCTCTTCATCCGACAACGCAAAACGCAAAACGCAAAACGCAAAACACGAAAAATGATGACGCTTAGCGATGCTGCGTCTCTTTTTGCCACGCAGGCTCGCCTGAAAGGGCTGAAAAAAGTGATCGACGACAAGAAGGCTTCCCGGGTAGCTCTATGCGGTCTTAAAGGTTCGGCTGCCGCAGTTCTTCTTGGAAAGATGGCAAATGCAAAAAAACCGATGGTCATTGTGGCAGACGATGCCGACTCTGCCGGTTATCTCTATCATGACTTGTCTCGAATAGCTGATTGTGAGGTTGCATTTTTTCCATCCGGCTACAAACGCCATATCAAATACGGTCGTGTAGATGCCCCTCAGCAAATCCTCCGAGCTGAAGCCCTTGACGGTTGGCGCAGTGGAAAAGTTGGTTGGATTGTCACATACCCGGAGGCGCTTGCCGAAAGAGTTCCTGTAAGGGCTGATCTCGAGAAAAATACGCTCAAACTTTCTACAACAAAGAAAGCTGACATTGAGAAAGTGAGCATTCGCCTTGAGGAATTAGGTTTCCGGCAGGTAGACTATGTCTACGAACCGGGTCAATTTGCTCGGCGTGGCTCCATTCTCGACGTGTTCTCATACTCCAACGAGCTTCCCTATCGTATCGACTTTTTCGACGATGAAATCGACTCCATCCGAACTTTCAATGTAGAAACCCAACTCTCCGAGCAACGTCTCGGGGACGTGTCGATTGTGGCTGCTTCAGCCGCAGAAGGAAGCAGCGAGCATGGGGTGTCTCTTCTGGAATTCATTGGAGACTCAGCTCCCCTTTTTGTCGCCGACACTTCCGCATTGGTGGCAACTGTGCGCGACATTGCGTCGCAGCAGTATTCCGAATCCGCGGCCATTGCCGAGGAGGGTGATCCTGAAGCAATGAAAAAAGTGGTGGATGCGGAAGATTTCGTAAGCCGTGTTGAAAAATTCCGGATATTTGAGTTCGGTATGACTGTCTCTCCCTCCGGTAAGGATGCCTTAATGGAATTCAACACATCCCCGCAGGCTCTTTACCACAAGAATTTCGATATCATCTCCGAGTCTTTCACCAATATGCTCTCTGATGGATATCGTCTGCTGATTCTCAGTGATTCTGCATATCAAGCAGAACGTCTGAAAGAAATTTTCGCAGATCGGGGTGATCATATCTCTTTCACTCCTGTTGCGCAGACTTTACATGCCGGTTTCGTAGACCATGATACAAAGACATGCTTCTTCACTGACCACCAGATATTCGACAGATTCCATAAATACAGTCTGAAATCTGACAAAGCTCGAAGCGGGAAATTGGCTCTGTCGCTCAAAGAATTGAATCAGATTGAAATAGGAGATTATATAGTCCATATAGACCATGGTATTGGCAAATTTGCCGGTCTCATAAAGACCGACACAAATGGCAGCCCGCAGGAGATGATAAAGCTCCTCTATCAGAACGATGATATGATTCTCGTATCGATTCATTCGCTCCACAAACTGTCGAAATATCGTGGCAAGGAAGGTGTGCCTCCGAAGATCAACAAGCTTGGCTCAGGAGCATGGAATCGTATAAAGGATCGCACTAAGAGCAAGATGAAGGATATCGCACGCGACCTTATCAAGCTCTATGCAGCGCGGCGCGAAGAAAAGGGTTTTGCTTACTCTCCTGATTCATACCTACAGCATGAGCTCGAGGCAAGCTTCATCTACGAGGATACGCCCGACCAGCTGAAGGCTACCCAGGCTATTAAGGCAGATATGGAGAGTCCAAGACCTATGGATCGCCTCGTCTGCGGCGACGTGGGTTTTGGAAAAACCGAGATAGCAATCCGGGCTGCATTTAAGGCTGCCACTGACTCAAAGCAAACTGCCGTCCTCGTTCCTACAACGGTTCTTGCGATGCAGCACTACCGTACATTCTCTCAGCGTCTGAAAGACCTTCCTGTGCGCGTAGAATTCATTTCCCGGGCAAAGAAACCGAAGGAAGTGAAGCAGATCCTTGCTGACCTTGAAGCCGGAAAGATAGATATCCTCATCGGAACTCATAAGCTTATTGGCAAAGGTGTCAAGTTTAAGGATCTTGGTCTGCTGATAGTCGATGAGGAGCAGAAATTCGGTGTAGCCGTAAAGGAAAAGCTGAAACAGATGAAGGTCAATGTGGATACCTTGACCATGAGCGCCACCCCTATTCCGCGCACTCTGCAGTTCTCTCTTATGGGAGCCAGGGATCTAAGCTCGCTCAATACTCCTCCTGCTAATCGCCATCCTGTGGTGACTACAGTAGCCACTCTCGATGATGACATGGTGAAGGAAGCCGTAAATTTCGAGCTTTCTCGAAATGGCCAGCTCTTTGTCATCTCCAACAGGATTGAGAATCTCAATGTCCTCGAAAATATGCTGAATCGCCTTGTTCCGGATGCACGTGTAATAAAGGCACATGGACAGATGCCCCCTGAGCAGCTTGAGAAGGCTATATTGGACTTCGCAGCTCACGATTATGATATCCTTCTCTCTACGACCATAGTGGAGAATGGCGTCGATATGCCCAATGTCAACACTATCATCGTCAACAATGCCCATCATTTTGGTCTTTCAGAGCTTCATCAGCTACGTGGTCGTGTGGGAAGAAGCGACCGCAAGGCATTCTGCTATTTCATGGTGCCTCCGGGTTCTCCATTGACCCCTGTGGCGCGTCGCCGTCTGCAGGCTATTGAGAGTTTCAGCGACCTTGGCAGCGGAATCCATATCGCTATGCAAGATCTTGACATCCGTGGTGCCGGCAACCTGTTAGGAGCCGAGCAATCAGGTTTTATTGCCGATCTGGGTTATGAGACCTACCAGAAGATACTGAAAGAGTCTGTACTCGAGTTGAAGACAGAGGAATTTGCCGATACGTTTGCCGATACTACAAAGCCGGGCGAAGAGGAATTTGTAGCCGATTGTGCCATCGAGAGCGACTTGGAGCTTCGCTTGCCACCGCTATATGTGCCACAGGAGAGCGAGCGCATCTCGCTCTATCAGCAACTCGACAATATGGAGAATGAGGAGCAGATAGAGGAATTCCGAGCGCAATTAAAGGACCGTTTCGGTGCAATACCTGCAACTACGGAAGAACTGATTAAGGTGGTCCCACTCAGAATGGCGGCGAAACGTCTCGGAATCGAGCGCCTGACGCTCAAAGGAGGCAAGATGTATATCTACTTTGTCGGAGAAGAAAATGCCGCTTATTACGCCTCTACGGCGTTCGGTCGCCTCCTCGCATGGCTACAACTCGACCCGAAACGCACAAAACTCCGCGATGTCAACGGCAAACGCTCCTTCCTCATCGCCGACGTCCCCACAGTCTCCGAAGCCCTCTCTATCCTTCAGACCATCCAGACCCTTTCGCCATTATGATTACACTACTTTTATTTCTCATAATATTACTGCTGGGTATCATACCGGTAAACGCTGAAAATAAGGTCAGTCATTCCGTAGCGGACACTGTTATCTCATCTGGCTCACTGATTTTCAAAGGCAGGGGAGTTGGCAATATGAAAGGCGACAGAACCGATATAAGATTTGGATTACAAAGTTCAGAGCCATTTGTCGTATATAAGGTGGAATGGATAAATGTGGATTCTGTAAAAACCCCTCTTGAACATTTCTACCTTGATGCAGACGAGAACATTCCTACTGGAAAATCCTTGTCATGGTCTATTAACCTTGAATTCCCTTATACAAGTATATTTGGTGATTACGATCAGCTGAAGGTATATACTGATAAAGGGATCATAAAATACTTTACTTCCGAACGAGGTCGCTACGAGCAAGAGATTGGAGCACTACAGAAAACCCATGACGATTATGTAGTAAAGTCCGGCAAATCGATGCGTATCTTATGGGTTGTAGCAATAGGCCTATTGGTCGTAGTGGCTATGATAAGCATCGTGATTTATGTAAGGCTTCACCGACGCTTAGAAAACAGAAACCGGGAAATAGAAAACCTCTCACTCATGATTGAGGATAGGTCGGAGCGTAATTTGGAGTTGCGCGAAAAAGTGAACGCATTATACCAAAGCCGGCTTGATACACTCAATATGCTCTGCAACGGATACTTTGATAATAACGAGTCTGAGAAGATGAAGGAAGTATTCTATAAGGATGTGGAGAAGCATATCCTCGCCTTGCGTGACAACAAAAGTGTCGAGGCTCTTGAGGAAATTGTCAATGAGTATCTCGACGACACGCTCAATCGTATACGTGAGCAGATTCCGGAGCTCTCCGTAAACGACCTGAAATTCTTAACTTATATCTATTCGGGATTTTCCCCACGGGCTGTCTGCATCTTCATGAATATAAAACCTAAGACCTTCTACAACCGCAGGAATCTCCTCAAAGAGCGTATCCTCGTCTCCGATGCTCCTGACCGTGAGTTTTTCGTGTCTAAAATGTTCCGTTAACTCCTTGATTTTTAATATAGGGAATTTTAAAAAATTCCTATAATTGATTTTCAAATACTTAGGTATTCAAAAAGGGAATAAAGAAACTATCCTTTTTTTGGTAATACCCGCTTCCAGAGTGTATTTTTGCATTTCAGAAACCCCAAGGTTAAGCTAATTAACCCCATTGTCGTTAAATTAAGTTTCTTTGGTAAGGAAGCCCGGAGGGCTGATAATTTTGTTAACCCCGAGCGTCAGCTCGGGGAAATAATACCAAAGATTCAGCGACCCCGGAGGGGTCAAACGCGATGAATGTTCAATTATAAACAATGCAAAATTATGAGACACTCTACTAATCTTGTTAGGAACGCCATCCTGATGCTTTGTCTAATCTTTTCGGGACTTTCTGCACACGCGACCACCTACAATATCAGTGCTAAGGTGCGCGACAAAGCTTCCGGTTTTGAAATGACCGATGCCACCTATCGACTTCTTCTTTTGCCCGACTCAACAGAAGTGGCGAAAGGGGAAACTGTCTCAAGATGGCTCTCTGGCTCTTCCGACAACTGGACCCATCATTCAGATCCGAAGTTCACAATTCGCAATCTCGACACGGAGATGAAGTATATCCTTGAGATCACTGCCGACAGATACGAACCCCTTTATATCGAAGTAGATCCTTCCAGTTTAGGAAAGAGGGAGAGCGAGCTATATTTAGGGTTTCTGGAGATGAAAAAGGCTCGTGCCCTTGATGAATTCACTGTCACTGCCACAAAAGTAAAATTCTACAACAAGGGAGATACCATCATATATAATGCCGACGCTTTCCAACTCGCCGAGGGAAGCATGCTTGATGCCCTAATCTCGCAACTTCCCGGGGCTGAACTGAAGGACAACGGACAAATTTTCGTAAACGGTCGCATGGTGGAGAGTCTCTTGCTCAACAGTAAGGATTTCTTCAAGGGCGACAACAAGATTATGCTTGAAAATCTCGGTGCCTACACTGTGAAAAATATCGCAGTATACGACGGACAAAAAGAGGAAGACAAAATAATGGGAAAAGGCTACGGCAAGAAATTACTGACGATGGATGTCCGTTTGAAAAAGGAATACCAGGTAGGTTTCATTCTCAATGCAGAGGCAGGATATGGCATTAAGGATAAATTCCTCGGCCGTTTGTTCGGTCTTTGGTACAACAACATTGCACGTGTCGGTTTCTACGGAAATGCAAACAACAATAGCAATACTTGGAATCCGAGCCAGAACGGAACATCTGCTCTTCCTGCTTTGACCGCAAAAGAAATAACGACCTACTCCGGTGGAGCCGACTATAACGTAACATTGCCAAGGAGTCCAATGTCGTTCGAAGGAAATGCAAATGCATCTTATTCAAAGACAAAAGGTGATATCCGCTCATACACCACCAATTTCCTCCCCGGCGGTGACACTTACGGATATTCCTTCGACAATAGCCAGCTTGCATCCTTTAATCTGTATACCGAGCATACCGTCAAGGCAAATGCCGACAATTGGAACTGGCACATCACACCGAAATTCAGGTATACAAAAAATACTGAAGAATCAAAGCTTATTTCCGCTACTTTCAACCGTGAATGGGACGATATCGACCGTGGCTATCTGGAAGGGATTTATTCCGGCAACACAAATCAAGTGCTTTCGTCTATGATCAACCGCAACATCAAAGACTTTGATTCCAATGGCAATGGCAAATGGTTTAACATTTGGTCAAATGGCAAGCGTAAAGTGAATTCGACTGATGCTGTCACTTACCTGGCTGCTTACACCTACGAAAGGAAACATTGCGCATCCGACGAACTGCTAAGATTGAACTACAACGACGATCCAATCCCTGCCCTTAACGACCGTAGGCACTATGACAATACTCCCAACTTTAATTGGCGCGTAAAAGGGAGCGTGGGATATATTTTAGCGATTACGAGCCATCTCTTCGCTGATGTCTACTATACTTTCCAGCGATATTATAGCCGTGCAGTCTCTGATCTTTACCGCTCGGAAGAATACACCGACAACCTGTTGGAAAGGGACTTTGCCAATCTTGCTCCTTCAGCAGCC
Organism: uncultured Sangeribacter sp.; assembly: GCA_964634905.1. GTDB lineage: Bacteria > Bacteroidota > Bacteroidia > Bacteroidales > Muribaculaceae > Lepagella. The sequence goes on along the minus strand of CAZWJO010000022.1, from coordinate 5,434 downwards.
TCTAAATACGGCACATTTGATCCATCCAACAGTTTTGATAGCCGTTACAAAGAGGAAAACCATGATGTCAATTTCAATTTCGACTATGAGTATAAGAATTTCTCTCTTAATATTGAACTTCCGTTATCTATTCGACGTCAATGGCTTCATTATCTCCGTGGGGATGTGGATGCTCATCTGAAAAGGACTAAGGTTTTCCCGGGCAATTTCGATGGAAGTATCAATATTAATCATGGTGAGACAAAACCAATTTGGATTTATATAGGATATTCAAGGAAGGTCACTTCCCCTGATATGGTGGATATGGTGGATTTCACCAACAGCCTCGACCCTCTGAATGTCAGGAAAGGGAATCCCTATCTTAAGGATGCAAGCTCCGACAATATCAGGGCTTACTACAATCAGGGGCTCAACAAGCATCGTCAGACAAGGCATGGATATGGCATTGATGCTACGTTCTACCGCAATAGCCTTGCATACGGCTACTCCTACGACCGCTCGACGGGCGTAAAAACTGGTATGATGTATAATGTAATGGGCAATGCATCATATAATGCATTTCAACAATTTAATACTCAATTCGGGCGTCTTAATTGCATGAGTTTTGGCAATCAGACGAGTTTTGATTATGTGAGAAGTGCCGATATGTTAAGCACTGATGAGATGATTCCCCAAAAGAATATAGTGAATTCATACGGCATATCCGAAAACCTCTCGTTGGCATATTCTCATCATGTCTTTAAACTAACGGGACAGGCAAATGTGAAGTGGAAACGCTTCACAAGCATGCAGACTGGTTTTGTGCCCTTCAATGCCTGGGATATGAGGTATACTTTTTCTGGCAATTTTAAGCTTCCGGCAAATTTCTCAATCGACACTGATTTCAACATTTATGCCCGCAGAGGATATACGGAGCCATCACTGAATAAGAACAACTATGTTTGGAATGCCCGATTGACATATTCTATGTTGAAGGGCAACCTGCTTTGGATGCTTGACGGCTTCGACATCCTCCACAACTTGAGCAACGTCAACTACACCGTCAATGCCCAAGCCCGCACTGAAACTTACACAGGAGTAGTCCCCCGCTACTTCATGCTCCACGTCCAGTGGAAATTCAACAAAGCCCCTATCAAAAAATAACTTAAGAAGGTCTGTTTCCAATGCCGTCAATATTTTACAGATATTCTCGTAGGGACGCACGGCTTGTGCGTCCGCTAATACAAGCAAAATTAGTAATAAAGCATGCTCCGCATGCGCCCAAGAGCGTCTAAAACTAACTTAAAAATCGAATAGAAGTGTTGCCGCGACTGTCCATGCGTTGGTGTGGAGAGTCGTGGTAGTCGGCGTTTTGACAGCGTTGCCAAGTCCGAAACGGTAGCTGGCATTGATCTGGATGAAATTGATGATATCGAAACCGATTCCGACATCCCACCCGGGCTGAAATACATTTGTTTTAAATGGAATATTATGGATGATTCCGGAATTATGGTCAAGACGGAACATCATGGATGGTCCTGTATAGATCATTGGAGCGAAAAGATTGTTGGTCTGTGGTAGCCAAAATTTCCATTTCAAATGTATCGGCACCTCTATGAAATTTCTTCCAAAGCTGAAAGGCGATCCTTCAGTCTCTGGAATCGAAAGACGGGTATTATACCGTGTGTATAAGAGGGCAATATCTGGTGCAAATCCACATTTCTCAAATTGATATTCAAGTACTAACCCTCCACTGAAGCCACTCCGATTCACCAGAGATATCTCACTCGTCTTCACACCACCAAGCGAAGCCTTGGCGAAATCCCCACCGAAGCGGAATCCATACCGAAGCTGCGCATCTGTCGTAGTGGTTGCCAACGTAACCACCACCGCCACTAATATAACACTAAAATATTTAAACATAAGGAATATAAATAGTTATTCGTATTATGAGATTGCTCTCATAAATGCATTATGACTTGCTTTAGCTTGAGCGCGGCTAATTATGCATTATGCATTATGCATTATGCATCATGAATTAAGAATTAAGTTTTCGAGATGCGAATCTGAGGCGTGAATAGAGTATAGGGCGTGTCCCGTCGGCGCTTTCCAAATATAGACGGTAGAGATGTCTGTCAGTGTCTACCATTTGCTTCATGATGCGGACTTCCATCCCGTAGGATGCTTCGTGAAGAAAGGATATCTCCAGACGGTTTACGATATTATCATCGTAAGCCTGCATAGAAAACTGGTTGAGAAGAAGGTCTATGTAGCGCACGGTATTCACATGTCGGTAGAAGTCGATGTCGCAATATTTGAAACGATAGGTAGGTTCGTGTCCGTCCGGCTCGATACGCACATGTTTCTCCTGCATTGGAATAGGGCATTCGATATTGGATATCCATTCCGGTTTGAAATCAAGGCCCGAAAGCCCGGCATTGCTGCGGTCGGAAGTATTGAGCACCATCCATATCGAACGGGCATAACCCAAAATGTTACCGTCTGCATCAGCTATGGAAAATGCACGTCGAGAGAAATGACGGTTCCAATCCTCTACCCATGTAGTGATGCTATAGTCGGTGTTCTCATGAGGGTAGCGGTTCATCTCCACCGTAAGGCGGGAGAGTACCCATCCCATGTCTGGATTAGGCATATCCGGATTTCCTATACCAAGGATATTGGCGTGTTCCGTAGCCACGTCGATGAGTTTCTGGGCAAGCTGAGGGGTCGACATCTCCTGCTGCGCATTGCATTCGGCAGCCGAGAGATAATATGTGCGTGTAAGAATTCTTTCTTTTTCGGTAGAGTCCATACTTTCTTTATTTCTTGCAAAATTAATCAAAAATTCTCAATACAGAAATTTTTACGAGTTTAAAAAATAAGATAAAGATGCAAGAATTTGGATCATCTTGTGTTATTATGTCAAACGTAATATGATTAATTCATAAACCCTATACAATGAACAGATTTTTTTATACCTTGACCGTAGGTTGCCTTAGCCTGATGATAGTATCCTGTACAGGAGAAAAAGTGGATTATTCCGAACCCACTGTGACTCCTCCCGCGCTACCGGCCCCGGAAGTCACGCAGCTTCCCACTGAGCTTCCGGATGTAGTTTCGCCAGATTGTGCGTCGGCTCCACTCAATTCAATTTCGAGTGCGGCTGTTGAGCACATGAATGATTTTTCATTGAGGTTTTATCTGGCCAATTCCAAAAATGGCCATGAAAACTTATGTGTGTCACCGCTAAGCGTAGGGTCTGTACTCGGAATGATAGCTAATGGTGATGATGGGGAGGCACGTGATGAAGTATTGAGGATCTTGGGATTCGAGGAGAGCTCCGTTGGTCTAAAAGCCCTTAATGTATATTATCAGACACTTTTATCCAACTTTCCCAATATTGAAGAGGATGTTTCGTTCTTTGCCACAAATACGCTTTGGTGTGATCCCTCGATCTACCGCATCAGAAAGTCGTTTATGGAGACCATATCAGACTTCTATTATGCATACGGCATTGGTATAAGTCCGAGTGGAGAAGATGGAAAAAACGCCATAAACGAATTTGTGGGTAAAAACACCAACGGCCTCATTAATGAGTTTCTGACATCCCCTCTTGAAGTGAAGCTTGCATTTCTTAATACTATCTACTTCAAAGCCGGCTGGACGATAGGTTTTGATAAGGATATGACCGATAAAATGACTTTTTTTGATATTGATGGAAAAGAACAGCTTACTGATTTCATGTGGAGCCGCTATGTGACAGAATATGGCGTGACGGAAGACGGCACGGAAGCCATCAGACTGAATTATGGCAAATATCGTCAGTTCTCAATGACATGTGTTCTCCCATCTTCAGATATCAACCACGTAGCCCTTGATGAAGTGTTGACCGTTGACAACATCAACTCCATCAATAAAAGCATGAAAGAAGAGGATATGATTGTGATGTTACCAAAGTTCGAGATTGAAACGAACAACCCTAACACTATTGATATTCTCAAGGCCTTGGGATTGAATACAGCGGCAAATTTCAGTCTGATCACAGACTCAAATAATTTATATCTCGATCTTTTCGTGCATGCTACTAAAATTAAAGTTGATGAAAACGGCACAGAAGGTGCTGCCGTAAGTCTCGGAGGCATGGATGTGAGTTTAGCCCCGGGGGAGGAAGCAAACTCCGTGCGCAAAATTGTCTTTGATCGCCCATTTATATTCTATATTCAGGAGAACACTACCGGTGCCCTTCTCTTTATTGGATCCGTAAAAACCTTCTCATGAGACCCTGATGACAATCAACTGCGATAAAGAGCAAGATATAGCCCTCCTGATTAAGAAAGATAAGGATTTGGCTACAAAGGAAATCTATAGCGTATATGCCGGCTATGTAGTCGGTATATGCGCTCGCTACTTATCGTCGGACGATGACATCAAGGATGTCGCTCAGGATAGTTTTGTAAAAATCTTCATTTCGGTCGGCGCGTTCAGATATTCAGGTGCTGGAAGCCTGACGGCTTGGATAGGGCGTGTAACTGTAAATTGTGCGCTCAATTACCTTCGTGACAATAACCGCCTTCGCTTTGCCTTTAATCAGTTGGAAATTCCTGATGTGGCTGATGATCCGCCGGATGCCGATTACTTATCCTCTGATGAGCTTGCCTCGTTGATACGTGAGCTCCCGGATGGATATAGGACAGTTTTCAATCTCTATGCGATAGAGGGAAAGAAGCATAAGGAAATCGCAAAATTGCTTGGAATCAAAGAAAACAGCTCGGCATCACAATATCTCAGAGCCAAAACACTTCTGGCAGAGAAAATAAAGGATTATCTTAACAATAAATTTTCCTGAACGATATGGATGATAAATGGATTGACAGCATAAGAGACAAGATGGCGGAATACAATGCGATTCCACCCGAAGGCCTATTGGAATCCGTCGAGAAAGAGGTCCGTGCCGTGAAACTAAGGAGACGGCTTCTCTTCTCTGCGATAGCGGCATCTGTTGCTCTTATTGGAGTTATCTGCGTGATGCTTATTCCTGAAGTGGAAAAGGAGACTCTTCCTACTGTTGCTGATGTAAGGGTAAGGGAAAAGGGAAAAGTATTATCGAGGGAAATTGTGGAGAACACTGTTCATAAAGTTACTGCTTGCCAAGCAACTCAACAGATAGGTGTTCCTTCCTCCGCCCCAGATATGGGAGGCAGTGATCAGGAATTAGCAGAATCAAGTGGAGGGATTGAAATCAACAATGATGTTGTCAAGTCGCAAGAAAAAACTGAAGTGTTTTACCCTTATTCAGCCGACGATACCACACCTGTCACAGGTCACACAGAAAAATCATCTCCCGTATCAGTAAGCGTATCTGGTTCGGCCAACGGATTGGGAAGTCTGCTGCAACATGACAATATCGAGTGGCAGCCAAATCAAGGAGCTTTGCCATCCACGAGGATGGGTGGGG
>CAZWJO010000021.1:13014-33698 GCA_964634905.1 uncultured Sangeribacter sp. | reverse complement strand
TACCTATGGCTCGTACGGTCTTCTCCGACTCTCACAATTTATGCATGAATTCATGAAATTAGGATAATTATTAGTAACTTAGCAAAAATTCTGATGCTCATATTTCTATCTGTAGTTTGGCAGAAATAATTATGCATTATGAATTATGCATTATGCATTATAAAAATGAAATACTACAGTACCAACCATACAGTCCCTGAAGTAACTCTCCGCGATGCAGTAGTCAAAGGTCTCGCCGCAGACCGTGGTCTTTACATGCCGGAAAGAATAGAAAAGCTCCCAAAAGAGTTTTTTGAAAATATCGATCATCTTTCACTCCAAGACATCGCAGTGAAAGTTGCCGAAGCATTCTTTGGAGAGGATGTAGATCCGAAAGCATTGGAAAAGATAGTTCGGGATACATTGTCATTTGATACTCCAGTAGTGGAAGTTGAAAAAGATATCTATAGTCTTGAGCTTTTCCACGGACCGACATTGGCTTTCAAGGATGTCGGTGCCCGGTTTATGGCGCGTTTGCTTCAATATTTCATTAGAAAGGATGCAGACAGCCGCACTGTCAACGTGCTTGTAGCGACGAGCGGCGATACAGGTTCAGCGGTTGCCAATGGCTTTCTTGGAGTAGATAGTATCCATGTATATGTGCTTTATCCAAAGGGGAAGGTTAGCCCTATCCAAGAATGTCAATTCACTACTCTTGGCAAAAACATAACAGCCTTAGAAGTTGATGGTAATTTTGATGATTGCCAGCGTCTGGTAAAAACTGCATTCCTCGATGAAGAATTGAACTCTAAGCTTCTTCTAACTTCTGCTAATTCTATCAACGTGGCTCGTTTCCTTCCGCAGGCTTTCTATTATTTCAGTGCATACGCTCAATTGAAAGCAAAGGGTAGGGGAGAGGATATAGTAGTCTGTGTCCCAAGTGGTAATTTCGGTAATATAACGGCAGGATTGATTGCTCACAAGATGGGACTTCCCATTAAGCGGTTTATTGCCGCTAATAATGCCAACGACATTTTCTATAATTATCTGCTGACAGGGGAATATAATCCGAAAGCAAGTATACAGACTATAGCGAACGCAATGGATGTAGGCGACCCGAGCAACTTTGCCCGTGTAGTTGACCTTTATGCCGGCAATCATAATGCGATCACTGCCTTGATTAGCGGAGCAACGTTTAGCGACAGAGAGATAGCAGAAGTAATGAAAGAATGCTTCGACAAGACTGGCTATGTCCTTGACCCTCACGGAGCATGCGGTTATTTAGCACTTAAGCCACAGCTAAAGGATGGAGAAACAGGACTCTTCCTTGAGACAGCCCATCCAGCTAAATTCCTCGATACCGTCACAGAAATCATCGGTACAGAAATTCCAATTCCTCAGCGTCTGCAAGAATTCATGAAGGGGGAGAAGCAATCAATTGCCATGGCCCCTAATTTCACTGATTTCAAACATTACCTTATGAACGTATAATTCAACTTTCGCATGCTCAAGTAGAAGGTTAATAGGGTTAATGAGGTTAAGAAGGTTATGATTTGAATGAAGGGATACAGGAGCAGAACCTGTAAATGCCTTATAATGTAAAGTACCTTAATATAATTGTAGAAGAGCTTTATTGAGAAGAGGCTCATTTTCTTAGATGGAGTAATGGGTCTTTAGGATATTTCCATCTTTGTCAGTCAGCACTTCGATTGGAATTCCGGAGAAATTGAAGAGTCCGCGAAGAGGCTGGTAGGCATTACTATAATGATATCAGAAGGTTATATTGTTTGTATAGCTGTCAACGATTTGTTCCATCTTGGTATTGATTTGCTCAATGCGGTTTAATAGTTTTTGTATGGCTTTGGTCCTTTCTTCATAAGGTATTGCCATGCTTTGAATATTACGAATCTGTTGGTTATAATCGCTAATCATATTCCTGTATGATGCAAGGGCGATCGTCATTTGTGTGGTGGCGTTAGTTTGATTTTGGGAGGAAGTATTCATCCCTAATCTTGCAAGTAGGGCTGATACAGGCACCTCATTTTGCCAAGCAGATACCATAAAATAATATTGTTCACTATTCTGGATGTCATAATAGCCATCGTGCACTGTCAGATATAACGTAAATCCCGGAATGAAATAAAGATTTATCCATGCCGAACAAAGATTATCTCCCGGCATAATAGCACGGATGCGAGCTTGTTTTATTACGTCTAAATTTGTTTCATATCGGAATTTCTTATTCTTGACTTCCACACATGCCACCAGATCTTTATCTGTTATATTTCCGTCGATATCTGTAATATAAATATTGTAGCATGAATCAGGAATGTCTAAAGCAACGTTTCCTTCAATCACGAATTTGTATGATCCATCATGTGGGGCAGTAGCCATTTCATAAATATTGCTGTTTTGAGCTGATAAATTAGTCGTAGCAATTCCTGTGGCTACCAAAGCGAAAAGTATAAATAAAATCTTTTTCATGATAAAATCCTTAATGTTAAATACTTTCTAATATCTTTTCACGCATTTCCTGTATATAAGTCTCGGTTTCTGCTATTTCATAGCGTACTCTTTCTATATATGTCTGTCTGACAAGGCGGGTATAGTCATCAATCTCATCGGTAGAAAGCATTAGCTTGCCGGAAGTCTTTTGATCCTCGTAATGTAGTGCTTTCATAGGTCCCTCTATTGTGGCATACATATTATACCCAGATGCATCCGTCGAAGACGTCTCAAGTGTTTCAACCGTTGATTCCAAGCTTTCCATGCTCTCGTCTTCTTTAATAACGTTGTTTTTGACGTTATTTTTAGCTATCAGCACATTTTTTTCGGCAGGAAAATCTCCCTTTTCAGGTTTTTCTTCTGATATTTCATTTTCAATTGCAGGGGGAGCAGGAGGATTCTTATGCTTTTTTTCAATAGCAGGCGCTACTGAAGCGACTAAAGGAGTGGAATGCTGTGTTTCCATTTTGTTGCCGACAAAAATAGTAATGACAACTAATACTGCCACGGCCGCTGCAGCTCCGGACCACATCCACCATAGCCTACTCTTTCGCCTTTGGGCTGAATATGCTTCTGCCTCTGCAATCACTCTTTCCATGAACCCTGGAGAGGTGTGAAAGTCGCATCTTGGGGAGAGAAGATCCTCAATGTCTTCGTCTGCCATATATGTTTTTCTTTCTTCGTTCATGTTTTATTATTTTTTCTGTTTTTTGTTTAGGTTTAGTTTCTCTTTTATATACAAGATCGCATGTCGATATCGAGATTTTGCTGTTGCTTCCGATATGCCTTGAAGATCAGCAATTTCCTGGAAAGGAAGATTATCATAACATCTAAGCCTCACTGCCTCAGCTTGATTGTCGGGCAATCCATCAAGAAGACGTGTGATTCTCCTGAATTCATCACTGATATCTTCTTCGGGCTCTTCCGGGATATCCTCAGTCTCTTCTATTGAGATCATCGTTTCTTTTTTCTTGCGTAGCCAGTCAATGCAACTGTTGCTGATGCTACGTAGCAAGTAAGCCTCGTAGTTCTTGATTTCTTTCCCATCTATCATTGCTCGATAAAACCTTATAAAGACATCTTGCACAGTATCCTCTGCCACTTCACGAACGCCAATCCTTATGTATGCGAAGCGGAATAGTCGGTCTTGATATTGACTGACTATATCTTTGAATATGTCTATGTCTGAAGTCTTCTTCGGATCCATGATTTTGATTAGGCCTTCTTTCCGTTACTAATGCTCCGGATTGATGTCCTTTCATATAGGTAGACGAAGAAATTTCTCAAAAGATTGAAAATTCAAAAAAAATTTTGTAATTTTAAATTCTGTTTTCCCCTTCAGCTTTTCTCTCTGTGAGAAAGTGTCTGAGTATGATGGTTAGGAAATAAGCGAAAGTATAGTATTGCCCATTGAATCCAATATTGTCCCTGCTGAGCTTGATGCCGTATCGGATATCAGGTATCCTTCCATCGGTAATTTTTACCAACGTGCGAGGTGAGCTGTCAGCTATTATGGAAGCAAAAATTAACCAATAAATATTAATGTCCATTTGTCCTTTTGTGCTTCTGTCTTTCAACCTTTGTGCCATACGATTGTTTTTAAGATAAATTAAATCTTATTTAGAAGATAGATATAACTATTATTTGTAATCTCTAAACTGAAAATACTATGAAAAAGACGATTCTACTGCTCTTCGCTTTCGTAGCGGCACTTACAGGAATGGCTCAGGTCCAGATTCCATATCAGGAAATTCCTTACAATGTACATTATCATTGGGGAATCGTTGATGTGACTATAGGTCATGGCAAGGTGACTCTTTCTTCACAAGGCGACCAGTTTAATGCTACCCTTGACGGGAACACAATCCCTTGGGAAGGTCGTATCTTCTGCGTCAGTGATACCCTTAATGCTACCATGTCTCCCGGTACTCCTTATAGTCGAGAAACCGTTAGCTACGAAAACGGTTGGTATCTAAAGCCAAAGGTAATGGAATATAGAAGCGACGGTTTTGTGGCTTCAAATCCCGCTAACTACAAGAATATTGCAGGTCAAGGTCAGCTGAATGCCGATGCCAATACAATGGAAGCTGTCACAGTGACTGCCGACATGCTTGGAATGTTCTACTACTTCCACGAAATTGATTTCGACAGCATGTCTCCTGGTCAACAAGTGACAATTCCTATCGATGGAGGTTACGCACAATCAGTGACACTAACATATAGCGGAGAATCATCATACAGAGGATTCTCTACATATTCAGTCTCTTTCGAATATACGTATCATGGAGTCCCCACAGGGTATTCAGTTAAAGCAGAAGTAGACCAAAGCACCCGAATTCCGGTTCTCCTCGCTGCCGAATTGGCGATTGGCCATGTAGAGATGATATATGAATAACTCAACTTTCTCAAGCTCAAGTTGAAGGTTAGAAAGGTTATCAAGGTTAAAAGGGTTATGCATTGACAAAGAGAAAACCTGATTCTTTTTGTTCTTATTAGTAGTCTTAGCCTCTTAATCAGCGAAGTGATAATCTCTTAACCCTCAAGTTGAGCTTGCGAAACTGGAAATTAGAATGGAATTATTAATGTAACTCTATTGAGTTGCATTTTTTTATGTCAAATACGGAAATGTGCGTGAATTTGGTGGTCAGACCGAATTGGGGCATTTTGAATTTGGTGGTCAGGCCGAATTTGGGTATTTTGAATTTGGTGGTCAGACCGAATTTAGGATTATTAAGAAAGTTGGAAAACCATTAACATTAAGATGCTCCATGGTCTTATCCGTCATTTCTTGATCCTCTATGAATATTTGAGTGGCATTTGAAATGCCTGGAGCCAATTTAAGCCAGGAAACGAAACTGCGCCAAGTTTGGAAACTAGGCATTGTCACTCAGTCGCTTAGCTTGCTAAGTTCCTTCGCTCCGCAGCCAACCTGACTCAAGATTATCTCGCATTTATCATGTCATTAATTTTTGCGAGCTGCTTATTATTTTGATTATTTCTCAACTATCGAAATCTCAAAAATCTCACTCAAAGGCATAGAGGGTTAGAATTTCATCTGTGAACGACCAGTCTTTAATCTGAGTTTCTCTCTGTGAGAAAGCGTCGGAGCATGAAGGTAAGGAAATAAGGGAAGGTATAGAATTGCCCATTGAATCCAATATTGCCTCCGCAGAGCTTGATGCCGTATTGGATGTCAGGTATCCTTCCATCCTTGCCGTTTCCAATCGGCAAGAATTTTATCTATTTTGCGTCTAAGTGAAATCATATTGAAAATCTATAGATTAGACTGCAAGTATAATTTGTTTTCACAAAATATCCAAGATTTTATCTCAAAATTTCACAAAAATCCAATTAATTGATGTTAAATTTTCACATAATCCAAATAATTAATCCCGAAAAAATCACTAAATTCTAAGTCAGCACACAGAGGATACATAGAAAGAACTTTAGCATTTAGGCGCTGAACTCTTTCGCTTCGCTCTTTCGCTGAACTGGCAGAATGGCGCAGAATTTTTCTATTTCCTGAAAAATCTTAATCATCGTTTAATAGTGATAGTCTGCCATGTCACAGTGAATCCCTTATCTGCAACAGCCACATTTTGAAGCCATGAATGAAATTTGCTCAAATCCATGGTCTGTGGTTGGTGTTTTGAAATATCGGCACCATCTGCAAGTGGAAGTGTGAACTCCTCGGGTGAAAATACAAAGACTACTTTGTTTTGAACCTCTTTAGTTTCCAGATGTGATAACTTAGAATAAAAAATTCTGCCGTTTTTCCAAGATTTGACAAACGCCTCCCGGTGATGGAAGGCGTTTGGTGTAGTTACGGATTTGGTGTATGAGGATTACTTGCCGAAGATGCCGCCGAGCATACCACCGGCTTTTTCCTTGAGTCCGTCAAGGACATTACCCTTCATGCTGTCAAGATTAATGTTTTTGAGGAGGCCGTCGGCATGAAGTTTAGAGACGATCTCAGTTATGTTAAGATTCTTGAGGTCAAAACCTTTGAGTGCGGTTGTTACCTTTGCGATGTCGAAGTTGTCGCCGAAGTTTTCCTTTAGATGGGCGATGATTTGCTGAATATCCATAATATTGTTTTTAGAGTGAATGTTTATTTTTTCAACGCTGAAATCAAAAATTTGTTCATTTTTATTTCAACTTGGGCTTCAGTTCATCCGGCGTCTCATTTGTATACATCTCCACGGGAGGAGTCTCTTTTGTGAAGAAGTCTGTAACAATCTCAGGAGTCAAAGTAATTGAAGGCTTGAAGTCATCGCTTGCCATATAGTCTAAAATTGCGTTACGCATACGCTTTGCCACTACCCGCTTGTCAAGATCTTTGTTGATGTCCATCGTTGTCATGAAAAGCTTGCCGTTCAAGACATTTGCTTCCACTACCATGCCGAGTTTGCGGCTAAGATGCCATGTATCGATAGGCTGTATCGGCGACTGATATTCCGCTGGAAGTTCAAGCAGATTCATCACTTGTGCCTTGTTAAGCAATTCCCACCAATTGAGATTACTCCAATCATCAGTCGGAAAACCATGGGCAAAGAGTGGGTGAGTGGTATCGATGTAAGCTCCCGTTGTGTGCGGCGGACGCATCTTAAACCAACTCGTGTTCCAGAACACAGGAAGATAATTCTGCACTATATCCTTTCCAAGCGTCACTTTCCCAGCTACCGTCAGAAGTACATTCCCACCTTTCTCAAGAATCTCGATAGCCTTTGAATCAAGAGTATCAGTGACAAAAATATTTTTCGGAATATCAACAACTTCTTCTTCCGGATATACCCAATATTCCCAACTATTGTGTCCTTTATCGCCAACTTTGACCGAAAGCGTATACTTCATTGGACTTGTCACTTTCTGAATAGGGAGTGCGATTTTGCCAGCCTGATTATTCTTGCCTACCGGTATTTGGGTATTGCCAAAGATTCCCACTGCAACCGTACGCCCATCATTATCTGTCACATTATAGGTTACTTTGGTGTCGCTCAAGTCATCAGTTGTAGCATTTATTATCTCGACAGGAATTTTAACAGAATCTGTATCCGTAAACACGAATTTTGGGAATTTTGCCAAAGGAACAACCGGACTGCAGAACTCCCTCCATTTTTCGCCGTCTACATATCCCTTCTCTTTCCAGAACACATTGAGAACTCCCTCCAGCGCTGTTCCCTGACCGCTGTAGTCATTGAGTGCCAGCAGTTGGAAACCCGTATAATCCGGAGTTCGGAGATTTCTTTCTATCTCATATTTATAGCAAAGAGTCTGAAGCTTTCCACTTGCATTCAGGAATTTTTTGTCCATACCTTTCATTCCATTCTTCTCAAGAAGATCACGGAAGATTTCAAAGTTCTTTGCCTTATATGGTCCGGTATATTGCGAAGTCTCATCAAGATCGGGGAAAGCACACCACTGACCCTGCTCATGTGCAAGGATAGGGGAGTTGTTAACGGGATTTTCTTCTGTTGGTTTGAAGTTTCGAGGAGTAGATATGTCTTGAGAATAATCATCGTCGCTCGAAGGCATACGGTTTTTCCATTCAAGACCTCGGCCACCACCTTTCACGTGGTATTCACTGCCACCATCCCAAGCCCAGCCACCTCCTACTGATGCACCGCAGTATATTTTTGTCGGGTCATAATCCTTCATAGTTGACACCCACATATCGGTATATGGTACCCAATTGCCCGCAGGTTCGTTTCCGGCCGCCATCATGACAAACGATGGATGATTGCCGTAAGCATCTAAGATGGCTTTCCCTTCGTCGATAAGATATTGATCGATAGGCATACCGTTGCGGAGTTTAACCCCATGATTTGGCCAAGATGGTCCTTCCGGTTGAAGATAAATTCCGGCTTTGTCGGCTGCGGCAAAAGCTGCTTCGGGAGGACAATAACTGTGGAAACGCATCATGTTGATGCCATATTTCTTGCATTTCTCAAATACCTTTGCCCAAGACTCTTCGTCAGTAGGAGCATAGCCGGTTAGAGGGAAACAGCAGTTTTCAACAGTTCCACGCACATACATCGGGCGTCCATTGATTAGGATGTTTCGCTCAGAGACCGTTATATCGCGCATACCAAATGATGTTGTAGTCGAGTCTTCTCCAAAGTTTACTGTGACATTATAGAGAGGAGTTGAAAACTCATCCCAAGTCTTCATATTGTCTTCAAAATCAATAGTGAAAGAGAGTGTGTCCCCACTTAATTCCCAATTTGGAAGATTAAATACTTCCTCTCCATCATCGGAGACTACCTGAGCATTTACTCTCTTGATTTTCTTGGCATTCCCACCTTTTATAACCTTAATTTCAGCTTTCCTATTCTTTACATCAGGATAGACTCTTACATTCTTGATATATGCATCTTTAGGAGTCGCTTTAAGATATATGTCGCCTGTGATTCCATTCCAGTTCCCTTGTGTCTGGTCTGTGACGCTATGGGAATCCTGACCTACACATACATTCTCAATACCATTGTAGACTGTCAGTTCTATCTCATTATTCTTGCCGGCATTGACAAATTTTGTAATGTCATATTCATGTGGCGTCGAGAGCGACATTTGATGCCCCACTTCTTCACCATTGACTCTTAGTGTGGTCTCAATATGAGGTCTTTCCAAATAAAGGATAACTCGCTTCCCTTTCCAATCAGCTGGTATATTTACATTCTTCTTGTAATAAGCATTGCCCACATATTCCTTATCTGGCGTAAGGAAGAAAGGAAACTTAATGTTTCCGGTTTCGCGATAAGGCTTGTAAAGGTCACTGTAGTAATACGACATATCATAGAGCGATCCCGTCCATTTTGTGTCGGTGTCTACATCATTTCCTTTGCCGTTAGTCAGCATAGATCCTGGTAGTGTTATTTTATCATTGTAGGCAGGCTTTTCTCCATATCCAAATTGCCATGTACCTGAAAGATCTATCTTGTTATCTGATGCTCCGAATGCATTGCAGCAATAAAAGAGCGCTATGGGCAGTAGGAATTTTTTCATTGTTCTATAGGTATTATTTTGATTTCTTTTACATTCTCTCCCGGCGTAATGTCTGCTTCTTTTGGGAAATAGACAGGCATATCAGGTTGCAAGGGGAGAATGCGGAGTTCAATGTTTTGAGCGTCATCTGGCAGACGCCATAGCCCGTAGAGCATCGGGCGTCCGTTGTAGAAATTATCAGCTATCAGTTTACCGTCGCAGTAGAGACGCGCTACATCGCCGCGATAGTTGATTTGCAGAAGAAGATCACTTCTCTTGTCGGCGGAAGGAAGATTGGTAATCTTATAGACTGCTGCCGTCTCGAAGTCAGAGTCTTCCGGCCCTTCAGCTGCCTTGTTTACTCCTATGGAGATTTTGCGAGGAGCACCGGCCTCTCTGATTTTTTCAATCGTCGGTCGCTCCGAAGGAACATTTATCTTTCTCTTTTCAGGAAGGAAAAGATGCGAGGCTTGGTCTGGAGTCAGCAGATAAATATTCTCATATACCGGCTTCTCAAAACCATAAGCTTTCAGATTATTTAGTACTTTCTTACCGACTGCAATTTCTGTGTTAATGCCGGGAATCTGCTCAAGATATATATTGCCGTTACGCTTGGTGATCAATTGGGCGGTTGCATATCTTATTCCGTCGATATTCACTGGAAAAATACAAGTTGTCCCAGCCGGAATTGTTATAGGTTTAGAAGGGAATTTCTCACCGCAAACGTCAAACTGGATTCCTTTCTTATCTGAAAGGTTTTGAAGGCGCTCGTAATTGTTGATGAATACAAAACCGCTGTCTCCATTGGAGCGGTAAGACCATCTCAGATGTGAGTCACCTCCCTTCTCAATATCTTCCGGCATAGGAAAGTAGGCTTCCATCGGGGCAAGGATATTTCCATAGTCTTGCATGAACAGGTGTAGTTTGCGAAGGTCATAGTAGTGAGGATAAGGCTGTCCAAATTCCCCAAGCGGTGCTTGGAAGTCATAATTCTTTACTGGAAGGTCATTATAGTTAGTCGCCTTCGTACGTTGGGTTTCGTTCAAATAGATATCACTTTCGGGATTGGTACCTCCATGATACATATAATAGCCAAGAAGATTGCTACCACTCCCAAGTTTTACGACAGCAAGCGAATAGGCATCCTCTGGATATATCCAAGGGCGGCGATGGTAAGCTCCCATCATTCCTCCTCCAAGTTCGCATGTGAAGTATGGATAATCTTCGTCTCCTTCAGTCAATTTCTCCTTCTGGTCTTTTAGTTGCTCGCTGGCTATCGCCGTGCTGCTCCTGAACGGTTTGAAATTGAAAGCCTTATAATAGTTGCCAGCGGTGGGTTCAATTGATCGCTCCCAAAAGCCGTCGGCATAGTCTCCATAAAGAGGAATCATTTCTCCGTATGGGACCGGAGTCTTCAGTTCCGGCCATCCGGTACGGGTATAAAATGGGAGATCATAACCAATTTCATTAGCAATATTTTTAAGTGCCATAAGATACGACCCATGTCCGCGATATTCATTGTCAAATTGGCATGCCATCACCGGACCTCCGTCTTTCCATTGCAACCCCTGTACTTGTGTGAATATCTGCCTGTAGAGTTTCTCCACAGCTTCAAGAAATGCCGGATCTTCGCTCCTTGATTTGATCCCATTATCAAAGATCCAATCGGGAATGCCACCATTTCTTGCTTCGCCATGGCAGAAAGGACCGATTCGCAATATTACTGGAAGCCCTTCTTCATTGCATATCTCAAGAAACTTTCGGAGATTCCGTTGTCCGCTCCAATTGAACTGACCTTCGTTTTGCTCAATATGATTCCAGAATACGTATGTGGCAATAATAGTCACACCCCCATCCTTCATTTTCTTTACAGAAGAGCGCCATTCCTCCTCAGGCAGACGGCTATAATGTATCTCCCCCATAACAGGAGTCACTCTTTCTCCATCAATAATAAGACTATGGGCATCCCATTTCACTTCGGGTACGCTTCCATCAGCCATAGACAAGATAGAATTCGCTGATAGACTCAAAGCCGTAAAAATTGTTAATAATCGAGTTTTCATATAGGTGTCAGGTTAGTCTTTTAATGTTATGATAGGTTCAACGTATATCTCATCGCATTGAGTTGTTTATCAATTAAATAATAATATATATATCAAATGCTGATTTTGGTATTGAAAGGGATGGAGCGAAGGATCTTTCCTTTTTGATTATCCAATTTGAAAATAATTAAGATCAGATTAAAGTTCAAAAAGAGAGGGTTCCTGAGTTATCAGAATGCTATTTAATTTTTGGCAGGGAATTGAAGCTAATTCTTTTGGTTCCCATTTGATCAGTCCACCTCCATAAATTCTTCCATGAGCTATCAAAACCTCTTTGGGGATTTCCGAGAGTATGTCCCAGACTTGCTTGGTGATTTTGGAATCAGTAAATAAATACTTAAATTCATTCTTGGGATATAACATCAAATATGAATTTGTGGCAATGGCATTTCCTTCATTAAGAATAAATCTCATAGGAGTATTACCATTATCTCTTCCCATATAAGATACAAGAATGGGTGCAGACTCTCGTTTCTCGCAACTATACCATAAAATTCTGTTTCTACAATTTGATCTTAAAGGAACTTCTTTCTCTATTCCAAAGTTCAGATAATCATACAATCCCGGATACTTATTCTTGATAAGTTCCAAGGGTAAGTTACAAGAAATTAAAAAGTTTTTTTGCATAGGATCTTCTCCAAAATGAAAAATATTTTTTGATAGTTTTCTTGGAGGGGGCAAGACTGGTGTCAATACATCTTTTGAAATTCCATATTGTTTTATTATTTTATCATTTACGATGAAAAAAGAGTTGTCACCTGTGGCAATTCCTCGTTTGATATTGAAGAAGTCTCCAATCTTCAATTCTATTGATACGTTGTTTTTTTCTCCCTTTATATATGATTCATTCCACTTCTGTAATGGGTCAAGATTCTGTTTGGATATTTTTAATTGGCATTTAGGAGAATCTATGTTTCCTCCCCATGAAAAAATTACTGGCTCTAAGGATGGTTTAGAATTTCTAAATACGACTACTGTAGAGGAAACTAAGGCATCATCAAATTGCAAATCTTCTGAAGTAAATGAGTGAATGGAAATCAAATCTACGTTGGTTAGTAGAAATTGCTTTAGCCCAATACCATAATTGACCGATAGAAATTCTGAGGGCACCAGCCAACACGACAATCCATCTTCTTGAAGCCACAATGTGGATAAAATCATAAAATAGACATATAATCCAGACAAGCCCGAGATGTTCAGGTTATATTTCTGTTTTATTTTCTGTGAAAGATCTTGTTTTATTTCCGTTTTTATATGATGATGTCTTGTGTATGGTGGATTTGAAATTATTAAAGAAAATTTTTTTGATGGAGTGGCTGTAAGGAAATCTTGGTTGTGAATTTTGACATTTGAATCATTCCAAATCGATCTTGCTGGCATGCAATAATGTGGATCAATTTCATATCCTTCAAATTCTTTTACAGAAGTTAATTCACTAAGAGTAGAAATAAAAACACCAGTTCCGACAGCAGGCTCAAGAAATGTAGTGATTCCATCTCCTATAATGGATTTTATCTTTTTGCAAATGCTGTATGCCAAGGGATAGGGTGTAGAATATTGCCCCAACAGATTGCGCTCTTTGTTGGATTTCTGCTCATCAAGTTTTTTTTGAAGTTCTTGACGGTATAATTCCCGAGAAGTCATATTCCTAATTTGTCAAAATCTTGTGTTCTGTGTTCCCAAACCCAATCAATACCTTCTGCAGCTTCATATCCTAAATAGCCAGTGTCGAAATATCCACATAAGTATAGGCAAAAAATGATATCATCTCCATAAGAAGCGCGCAATTGCGATGCCTTTAAAGCTTCTTCTTTGCGTCTTTTGTTGGTATTAGTGAAGTCTCCTGCTGACTTGCATTCAATTAACACCGGGAATTCGTTTTCATTGGAAGTTTTGACTAAAACGTCTATGGGCATTTTGACTTCTGAATTGCCGGCAACTTTCACTGGGACATTGACATGAAAGGAATAAGACATTGCTTTCATTTTAGTGAAATCTGAGGCATCAGATTGATAAGAGTAGCCTTTTGAATTAAGATAAGTTGACAAAGTATCAAGTTGACGTTTTTCTTGGGCGTTTCTTATGATAGGATCCGAAAGTGCGCCTGTCATGCGATCTGCGATAATAGCAGCACTTCGTTTTCGTTGTTGGGGAGTTTTAGTTGATCCCGATAGCCAAGGAAATATTTCTTTGTCAAGCATTCTTTTGACTATATTCAATAGACTATTGATGGAAATATTTGATTCTTCACAATTTCTGGGAATTTTACCTTTTTCAAGAGAAGTAAGGACAGATTTCTTGACATTAGAAAGACCACACAATCTGTCTTGCGCCAATGGAGGAGCTGTCATCATTCGTAATGCTCCAATGATTTCAGGAGTTTGCAAGATTGAATTTTCTGTTATTGCCATTAAGTCATCAGTATTAGAAAAAGCGGTATACACCAGTTGCATAACGCCTTTCCTTGCAGTTTTAAATGCTTCTGGAGCAAAAGACATAAACCAATCATTATAATACTGCACAGAATCCCAGGAATCTGCCTTCCATAGCTGTGGTTGTCTTATATTTGCTTCTCTTATATCCATATTACAAAGTTAATGAAAATTTTTGATTTCGCAAAATTGAACTTATCTTTCGCAACTAAAATCTCTGCGTTCTTATGGACACGCTAATCCGCCCATCCTTCTTGATCGCCATGGTCTACCGCGAAGCGTACTGCCTCCCAAAGCTCAGGGACAGTTTGCCATTCATCAAGAAGTCGGGGATATTTCCCAATCAGAAGTTTTTGAGGATCTAATGAAGCTGTTTCTATATATTGTTTTCTTTTTCCTGATTCGTCCAGATAAATAATACTCTTTGCTTTTTGCTCTGCAGTAGTGGTTTTGCCACACCATTTCATGCCTTCTATCAATACAGCACCCATTCCTTCCAGTTTGTCTGAAAGTAATGAGTCTGCAATGCGTGGTTTATACTTTATCATAAGCGTGGTCTATACTATATCTTAAGAATGATTGTTTATCATGCAAAATTAAGAAAAAAAAAATTTATTTGCAACTGTTCATAAAAATTAGTTATCAATAAATTAATTCGCATTATGTGCCAAATGATGATTTTAGAACGTGTCAAATGATAGTTTTTTTATTGAGTTTATTTTTGATACGCAGACATGCTTCAATGTGCATTATCCAATGTCTTGACAGAGGCATCCGGATGAGACCTCTGACATCTTTTTTACACCAGTAGTCTATCAACCAAAAGGCCCTATCATCACTACTTACTACATTCAACGAGCTCAGATATTCCTTTCTATCTTTAGGGATTTTTCTTCTGAGATCGTCAAAAGTAAGGTTTCTAATAATTTTATCGGTACTTTCTCTTACATCACAGGCATAAGAAAATAGCTCTTTCAAATCAAGACGTTGCGAGAATTCTTCTATCTCGTGTTTGTAAAGTTCATTACCCGTTGTGATGATATCGGAATTGATACGTTTTTGATAATCTCCAATAAAAAATAATTCGTCATCTTGTTTTATCAAAGAATGTACTACGATGTCTTCGATGCGGAAAATGTGCCATATTGAATATGCTATTGTTTTGTTGTGATACCCCGTGGCATTGATGAATGGCATAGCGCTGAAATCCGCTTTGTCCAAACTTTCAAAAAAAGATTCAACGACATTAAAAAGTTCTTTTCTTAAATCAATCAATAAGTCAATTCCTAAATTGAATCTATCTTTATTGTCAATTTCAAATTGCACCTTTTTGTTTAGTTCAGACCATTCCTTATTCATTATAAAAACTTTTTGATTGTTATTATTTGCAGTTGTGAAATAAAACTATCGTTTTGCCATTTGCTTGACGTAGAATGTAGATATAAGGTTGAAGAATAATTATAATTTGCAAAATTACAATTTTTTTTTTAATCAGAAACAGTTTTTTATATTTTTTTGGATTACCAGAATTGATTGGCTTTATCTTCAGAGGTGTTTTTGTATCATTCTGCTACTTTCCAATCCGGTGGATGCAATGCAGATGCATACAAGATTATTTCTATGCCATGTTTGATATTTTTTGAAGTTGGTTCGAATTATTTTTTATTTTCGTATTTTTTAGTTAATTTTGTATTCGTAAATAAGTCGAAACAACTTCTGTATATGTTTTGTAATTTTACAAACCCAATAACTTTAAAATTTATTCCACTCATGATTAATAGACTGTTTATTCTGCTGTTAGCTGTAATTTTCTACTCTGCAAATGCGAAATCTATGACGTATGACACCGTTCTTAGAGATAGCATTCTTTCAAATATCTCCGGTGCATCAATCTCTAAGAATAAAGTTAGTATTCTCCGATATGGAGCTAAAGGTGATGGAGTGCACGATTGTCGTAAGGCTTTCGAGAAGGCGATGAAGGATGCCTTGAAAAAAGGTGGACTACATATAATGGTTCCTTCAGGTGTCTACTATATGGAAGGTCCATTGACATTTATCGACAATGTCTGCATCGAACTTGAGGAAGATGCTGTACTGAAATTTTCACCTGATCCCAAGCATTATCCTATTGTAAATACGAGTTGGGAAGGGACTGATCTGCATAATTATTCCCCAATGATCTATGGCTATGGACTGAATAATGTGGCAATCATTGGAAAAGGCAAAATCGATGGAAATGCTATGACAACTTTTGCCACATGGAAAGCGAATCAAAAACCAGCGCAGATGCGTACCCGAGAGATGAATCATAAAGAAGTTCCGGTTTCTGAGCGGTTCTTTGGAGATGGAGATTGGCTTAGACCTCATCTAATTCAGTTTTTCAATTGCAGTGGTGTCACGATCGAAGGAGTGAAAATCATTAATTCTCCATTTTGGTGTGTGCATCTTCTCAGAAGTGAGAATGTTATATGCCGGTCGATCCGCTATGATGCAAAATTGGTCAATAACGATGGCATAGATCCTGAAAGCTCTCGTAATGTCTTAATAGAGGATATACATTTCGATAACGGCGATGACAATATAGCTATCAAGAGTGGGCGCGATAATGATGGCTGGGCGCTTGCAATTCCTTGCGAGAATATTATAATCCGCAATTGTCATTTCAAAGGATTGCACGCTGTCGTGATTGGCAGCGAGATGTCTGGTGGCGTAAGAAATGTGTTTGTAGAGGATTGTGATTACGCTGGCTATTGCAAACGTGGCATATATGTGAAGACAAATCCCGATCGTGGAGGATTTGTGAAAAATCTGTATGTTCGTAATTGTTGTTTTGATGAGGTGGAAGACTTGTTTTACGTCACAAGCAAATTTGCCGGAGAAGGTCTCGACAACAATCATTTCACTGAAATCAGTAATATATATGTAGAAGGGCTAACGTGCAATATCGCTTCTAAAGCCGCTCTTGTACTTCAAGGCACAACTGAAAAACCGATCACAAAAGTTGTCTTCGACAATATCTCTGTTGGCGAAGCAAAAATTGGTGTTAGTTTCTCCGACACTCGCAATGTATCAGTAGGGGAGTGCCACATAGGAGGCACCGTCGACATTCCCACTCAAATCTCTTCAAAAGACAATATATTCAACCGATAGCCTCAATTGTCTCAACTATTTCAGGCATCCTCAATTCAATTCTTTTCAGCAATTGCAACTGAGCCTTAGTCCTGACAAGATTATGTTCCGGATATGAGATTTTGTAGTATGTGTCTCCATTAATATAGTCTGTCAAAAAGCGAGCAGCTTGCATATATGGGAAAAGAGCCACCGCATTTGGTAGCCATGCAAGTTCAGTATCCGTCAAGAATGATTTGGCTTCTGAAAGATATCCTTCAGTGAAAGACTTGAATATTTCGAAATCAAAATCTACCTTAGTCAGGTCCGGTTCATCTTCAGCCGACGTACAAGCTCCCGTGCGGAGAAAATCCCCATAATCGCTGAAAATGAATGAGGGCATCACTGTGTCAAGATCAATTACGCAAAGCACCTCTCCATTCTCATCAAAAAGCATATTGTTCACTTTCGTGTCGCAATGGCATATACGCTTTGGAAGTCGGTCTTCCCAATACATCCTTTCAGGTTCGCACATCTTTTCAGCACGCTCCTCAATCTCAGCTATCAAAGGCATCACATCTTTCACACGTCCCGCCTTGTCTTCATCTACTGCTTCCCGAAGCTGACTCAATCGATATTCCATGTTATGAAAGTTTGGGATGCTCTCTACGAGCTCACAATCTATGTCCGCAAGCATACTCTGGAAATGTCCGAAGGATTTTCCCGCCTCAAATGCAGTCAGTGGTGTCACTTCCTGAAGCGTATGCGATCCGGAAATAAACCGGCTTGCTCTCCAATAATCTTCCCCATCATAAAAATAGGTTTTGGAAGAATCTTTTAGCTTGATAAATTCAAGAACTTTCCTATCGATTTCTGCGATTCCTTCCGCTTCAAGTTGATGTCTAATATGGTCTGTGACACACTCAATGTTGCGTTGCATACCATCCACATCCTTGAATACGTTATGGTTGATTCTCTGCAATACATAGTCAGGATTCTCATCAGACGTCACAGCAAGATATGTGTCGTTGATGAGTCCTTCCCCAAGAGGTCTGATATCTTGGATTTCTCCGGAAATGGAGAAGCGGTTAATAATGTCGAATAGATTTTTCATGATTGCAAAATTAATGAAATATGCTTACATTGCAAATTTTTCTCAAAATTAATTGCGTTTTTCAAAGAATATGAATATTTTTGCAAATCAAAACTACTATGTTATGAAACTAAACAAACTTTTAATTTGCATTGCTTCCTTTGGAATCCTTGCCTCCTGCCACGACAAGAAGCAGGACTCTCTTTTGATTGAAATAGATATTCCGGAGCGTCCCGCAGGACAAACTGACATGCTCGGTTTTGCTGCCGAACCACTTGATACGGTACGAGTTGGTTTCATTGGCCTCGGAATGCGTGGTCCCGACGCTGTCGAACGCTTCACTCATATTCCGGGCACTAAGGTAGTGGCCCTTTGCGACATAGATTCTGCAAAGGTGGAGGCTTCTCAAAAATATCTTGACGAGGCGGGATTGCCAAGGGCTGCCGCTTATTTCGGTTCGGACGATGCTTGGAAACAACTTGCCGAACGCGACGACATTGACCTCGTTTATATAGCAACTGATTGGAAAAATCATGCACCAATGGGCCTATATGCTATGGAAAATGGAAAGCATGTGGCTATTGAAGTTCCCGCAGCCACTTCCCTCGAAGAAATATGGGATCTCGTCAATACATCAGAACGCACTCGAAAGCATTGTATGATGCTCGAAAATTGCGTCTACGACTTTTTCGAGCTGAACACTCTCAATATGGCTCAACAAGGATTGTTTGGCGAAATTCTTCATACGGAAGGAAGTTATATCCATAATCTCAAAGAATTCTGGCCCGAATACTGGAACAACTGGCGCATGGATTTCAACCAACAGCATCGTGGCGACGTGTATCCTACCCATGGTTTCGGTCCGGCCTGTCAACTTCTCGATATCCATAGAGGCGATAAAATCAACACGCTTGTTGCGATGGACACTAAGGCAGTCAATGGTCCTGCTTACATAAAAGAGACAACTGGCAAAGAACCGGAATCATTCGCTAACGGCGATCATACTATGACAATGATGCGCACGGAAAATGGCAAGACGATCCACATTCAGCACGACGTGATGAATCCTCGTCCATATTCAAGGATGTATCAACTTACCGGCACGAAAGGCTTTGCTAATAAATATCCTCGAGCCGGATATGCTTTTGAACCTGAGCAGATGGATTCAACAATCGTTCCCGACCATGAAAACCTTTCAGCTCACTCTTGGATTTCCGACGAGCAACAAGCAGCCTTGACTGAAAAGTACACTCATCCAATCATTACAGAAGTTGGAAACCTTGCCAAAGAAGTTGGAGGCCATGGCGGAATGGATTTCATAATGGACTATCGTCTTGTATACTGCTTACGCAATGGTCTTCCTCTTGATATGGATGTCTACGACCTCGCCGAATGGAGCGCTATGGCTCCTCTGAGTGCTATCTCAATCGAAAACGGCTCAGCCCCCGTAGCCTTTCCCGATTTCACCCGAGGAGGCTGGAATAAAACCCAAGGCTACCGCCACGCCTACAAATGATTAGAAAGAATTGAGTATATAATAAGGGGAGGAGCCGATAGCTCCTCCCTTTAATGTAATAATGAATGTGTAAATTATTGGTTTTAGTTTGATTGAATTGACTAAATGATTACTTGATAAGTATCTTAGTAGTTCGATGGCCTTCTCTCTTGATATAGATGCCTGGAGTGAGCATGTCGCTATTTATACGCATTCCTCTTAGATCGTAATATTCTATCTTAGCATTGGTGTTTTCAGACGGAATTATCTCCTCAACTCCAGCCGATTCCTCTACAAAGATTTCGCATGAGACGATATGCGGGCAACCTGTGTTATCTATTACGATGAAACTTATTGTGGCATTGCCTTCTCCTGTGGCTGTCACCGTTCCATCTGCGACAAGTGCTACTGCAGGATTTGACGTTACCCAAGCTGCTGATTCGATTGTCACATCAATCGCCTTATCGATAGTCACATCAAGAGTCTTCGATTCTCCGACATGAAGATTTATTTGTGGCTCGCTGATGGAAAGAGTAAGAGTCCCTAGTTCGCGTATATCATAGAATTCTTTCCATCCCTCTGATGCAACATATTCTCCCAAAGTGCCTGCCGGAACATATACTGTAGCATCTGATGGAACGCGATAAAACGCATTATTCTCTACTATTGGTGGCTCTGTTGGAAGAGATACAATGAGTCCTAGATGATCGCAATTCCAGAAGGCTTTCTCTCGGATTGTGGTCACAGATGAGGGTAGTATGACAACTGGCAATTTGTCACATTGCTCAAAAGCTTGAGATCCGATTGTAGTCACTGAAGAAGGGATTATTGCGTTTATCAAAGATTTGCACCCATAGAATGTTCCTATTTCGATCTCCTTGACACTTGAGGAAATGGAGGCTACTTCCAAAGACTTACAATTCCAGAAGGAACCTTCTCCAAGTCTTTTGACAGAAGATGGAATTGTTACGGTTTTTAGTGATTCG
>CAZWJO010000021.1:0-12914 GCA_964634905.1 uncultured Sangeribacter sp. | reverse complement strand
ACCTTCTCCAAGTCTTTTGACAGAAGATGGAATTGTTACGGTTTTTAGTGATTCGCATGTATAGAAAACATAACCCCCTATAAAATCACAACAGTCTTTGTAAAAATTAATATCTAAGAGGCGCTCCAAAATGGTTACACCTTACAGGGGTTCTTCGGATTCTCTGATTTTTTGGTACGTTCTTTACTTTCCCTGTCATCTCAGAATTGTCGTATGATGAAGACTCGGATATAATGATATAATTCACGGAATTCCGTAATTGACTTGATAAAAATGATTTTGTAATTTTGTGAAATCAAAACTACAAAATCATTTTTTCTGAAATTATCTTATTTTTTCACAGGATTAAGCCTTCTTATGGCTATGTCTTTATCTTCCTGTGGGGGATCAGGATCATCATCTTCCTCCAACCGCTGTTTCGGTGAAATCCCTGGTATCATTGACTCTTACAAAAACAAGGAGCAAAAAATTAAGTCTGAGACAAACGCAAATAATTTTGGTAAGAAACTTGAAGAAGCTGACGCTTTAGAGAAAAAAACTGCTGAAGAAGTCGAAAAAATCGCAGTCAATTTAGATGGCAAGGAGCTCGATTGTTCTATCGACGAAACTATACTTAAGATTAATCAACCTGTCAAGATTAAGTTTAAGGAAATGAATAAAATCTATCCTATGTATGTATTAGATACTGAAGTTGTAGCAGCACAAGATATTCCCTTAAAAATAGATGATCCATCAAGCTTGAAACAATATCCAATAGATGGGATTGATAAGACGAAAGTATTAATGCCGGTAGCGCTTGATTTTATTGATAAAGATGGCAACGTAGTGAAACATGTCGATTCTGTTGGCAACTTTAGAGCTGATAATGATGGAAATCAGGCTGTTATCAAGACAGGAACGCCCATTGTCTTCCACTATACAATTCCTGTAAGTAATGAAATGGTTGGTGCGGAATCAATACGTTTTGTTGTTGATCCGGACAGGAAGCCAAACATAGTGCCTGATTTTGGAAATTGAACTAAGAGATATTGTCAAAAGGAAATAATGAAAAGGCGATCCATAAATCTGGGTCGCCTTTAATTATAGTGAAAGCATCTCCTGCTCGTTGGCTATGTCCGTGATGCTCTTCTGCTGGTCAGACTTTACAAGCTTGTCAAATTCTTCCGACTTTTTCCGGTAGATTTGGTTTATATTGGACCATTCTTTTAGATTGGATGCAATCCATGCCAGTTCATCTTGTCGGTAATCTTCATGGGCTTTATCGTAAATTCTTTCAATCTCAGATATGCTATCTGCTTTCACTGCCGATTGTAATGAAGATTCTGACACTATCTGTCCTCCTAAATCTACCCATCGCTTGGATACGCTTCGATCGCTTGCATCTGCTGGATTTATATTGTCTCCAAGCCGGAGTCGCAGATATTCATAGACACAAAGTTGATAAAATGAAAGAGCTTTTTTTAGAGATGATCTATTAAGTATTAGGCCATTGTGGATGATGGAATTGCTTTCCGTGGGCTTCCCTAAAATACTTTCGATCGTATCTATAGCTTTGACAACAAGTCCTATAGTGTAAGGATTGAAAGTATTGAAAGTGATGCGATCATGAAGATTAATATTATGTCCTTCTCGGCGGTCGCGCTTTGGCCATTTCTCTTGATCTCTTCTCAGTCCATAGCTTTTGAGCATCATCCCTGGCACTACGGTCGTATTTCCTTTGGCATCCCCAAAAAGATACGAAAAAGGAAATTCCGAAGTGTCAGGATGTGTTTTATGTTCTCCCATGACCAGCGAGAAAGCTCCGATTCGAGACCCGTGCATCATATAAGAATTCGACGAAGTCTTTACTCCTCTTTCCAGTATGCCCCAATGCAGCGGCCCCATCTTATACATGTGATTGCTCATGTTAGTGCCAGAACCGGCATTCATGAATGCAGTCTGACATCCTATCAAAAGCGAACTTTTGTGCATGCTGACAGTAAAAGGCCCGGCAAACACTGCACAAGCTTCTCCATTTTCCATCGAGCAATTTGCAAAGAAGAGTGAATCATGTGAAGTGAATCCTTTGTCGAGCACCGAACCCTGACCAACATACGTATTGCGTAATATAACGCCGTTAGCTACGGAAGCATCCTCTATGATAAAATTCTCTGCATTCACTCCCTGCCCCACATAAACTAAGGCACACTTTCTGGCCTCTGGCCTCTGACTTCTGGCCTCTTCATCAATACTGGCCTCTGGCCTCTGACCTCTGGCCTCATTGCTAACAATGCTTCCATTGCATAGCCATGAAGCACCTTCAATCTTAACTCCAGGCCAAATCCTTACGTCGATGATCGGTCCACAATCAACGATTTCTGCGCCATCTCCAATCTCGATCATGTCAGGAAGATTCTTGATATGATCATCTATTATGGGGAATAGTGATTCTTTTGCATATTCCGGCATCCTTGTAGCCATGGCAGCTACTTGTGCTGAGATACCCGGATAAATCTTTACAGGGCGACCACCCGTCTCATCAAGCACAGCTACCTCAGTGCCTACTCCAAATGAAGCGGAAGGAGAGTTCTCAATCCGGGCAACATTTACAATCCTCACATTATCCCCAATCCTCACATTTGATATGCCGCCCGGTACATTGATAATCTCCGTATTATCTCCAATTGAAACTGTTCCACGGAAATAAACATTACGAATCCGGCTGAGGTCAGTCCCATCTTTGATAGTCACTTGACTCCAGTCATCACTGAAACATCCTTGCCTTTCAAGCCTTTCTATATCTTCTTTATTCATATCCACACCTATTTCCTTTCTATTCAGCTATTCTAATTCTAAGATCAGCCCGGAGGGCTGATTATTTTGTTAACCCCGAGCATCAGCTCGGGGAATTGTGCCTCTTTCAGATCTCAACCCCGGAGGGGTTGGACTTTATTCCATATTCTCATCATACTTCTGAAAAAGAAAATCATTGTAAGGGAATCTCTCCACATGAATTTCCTTAGCCTTTTCATAGAGTAGATCCTTAAGCTGATCAATATTGATTTTGTCTTTCGCTGAGATGAAGACGCAGTTGTTGTTCATCTTAGCCATCCATGTCTTCTTGAAATCCTCGAGACTCATATTTTCTCTGGTAGCCGGAGTAAGATCATCCGGATCTTTAGGTGTATATTTGAAGGCATCAATTTTATTGAAGACAAGTATTTGTGGCTTCTGTGCAGCTCCACATACTTCACTTAAAGTCTTGTCAACCACTTCAATTTGCTCTTCAAAATTAGGATGACTTACATCTACCACATGCATCAATAAGTCTGCTTCCCTTACTTCATCAAGTGTCGACTTAAACGAGTTGACAAGATGCGTAGGCAATTTGCGGATAAATCCTACTGTGTCAGATAGCAGGAATGGCAAATTGTCGATGGTAACTTTCCTCACTGTCGTGTCTAATGTGGCAAAAAGCTTGTTCTCAGCAAAGACATCACTCTTGCTCAGAAGGTTCATAATTGTCGATTTGCCGACGTTGGTATATCCAACAAGGGCGACTCGTGTCATATTTCCACGGTTTTTCCTCTGGATGCTCTTCTGCTTGTCGATGTCTTTAAGTTCTTCTTTAAGTCGTGATATTTTGTCGAGGATAATACGCCGGTCGGTCTCTATCTGTGTCTCGCCAGGTCCACGCATTCCGATACCACCTCGCTGTCTCTCCAAGTGAGTCCACATTCGGGTTAATCGCGGCAGCAGATACTGGTATTGTGCTAATTCCACCTGTGTCCTTGCAGTGGCCGTCTGTGCCCGCTTAGCAAATATATCAAGGATAAGGCTTGTGCGGTCGAGTATCTTTACTTTAAGATCTTTTTCGATATTGAGCACTTGCTTCGACGACAGGTCGTCATCGAAGATCACAAGTCCTATATCGTGATCCTCTACATATTTGCGAATCTCTTCGAGTTTTCCTGTCCCTACGTATGTGCGTGGATTTGGATAGTCAAGCTTCTGAACGAATCTTTTCTCAGGTTCTGCACCAGCTGTCTGAGCAAGAAATTCAAGCTCATCAAGGTATTCATTCACCTTAGCTTCGCTCTGCTTCTGAGTGATGAGACCCACAAGTACTGTTCTCTCGTTTTCTTCCTTATTTATTATGTTATCTTCTATCATCTTTTTCTATTACGTCTATATAAGAACTAACATTTCTCGCCCCCCTTAAGTTGTAAGGGAAGCGAGAAAAGTGTAGATAGGATGCTCCGCATCCGTAGATTGTCTTTGTAGGGACGCACGGCTCGTGCGTCCGCCCCATAGTTACGCCAATCTCCTCAGCAAATCAGTCAAAAACTTCCAATACTCCTCCACCGAAGGAATATAAGCCTTCTCATTAGGGCTATGGATATCCTTAAGTGTCGGACCGAATGAAATCATATCCATCCCCGGCATCTTCTCAAGGAAGATTCCACATTCAAGTCCCGCATGAAGTGCCTCTACCTTCGGCTCATATCCAAACAAATCCTTGAAACTTTCTTCAGCAGTCTTCAGAAGCTTACTGTCGGGATTTGGTGCCCAACCGACGCTCGGGTCATTCGTAACTACGACGCATCCGATGTTTTCATAGAGTGCAGTGATACGGTCGGTGATCTCTTCACGCTTGCTGTCTACTGATGAACGCTGATGGGAAGTTATCACAACATTCTCTCCTTCCTTATGCACACTTGCAAGATTGGAGGAGGTCTCCACAAGACCCGGCACTGCCAAACTCATTCCTTGCACTCCGTTTGGAGTTCCGAAGATAGTGGCGATTAGCGGACTTACGTAAGGCTCAGCGATCATCTTGGCAGGTTTTTCCTTCAATTTTACTGTGAACGTGAAGTCGTCTCCTTCTGCCAGACGGAGTTCATCATGGATGGTTGCGTTGAATATCTCTGCCATCTTCTCAAGAGCCTCTTCCTGGCCTGCAGCCACGCCGATAAGTGCCTTGGCTTCGCGAGGAATAGCATTTGGAAGTCCACCTCCCTGGAAGTCACTGAGGAAAATCATACCAAATTCATCTTCTGCAAGCCAGAGAAAACGGCTAAGAATCTGATTGGCATTCCCTCTTCCAAGATGGATTTCCATTCCGGAGTGTCCACCTTTCAGATGATTTACATGCACTTCATACCATGAATATCCTTCTGGAGCATCGACTTCTTCTATAGGATAAGTAGCTACAGTGCACATTGATCCGGCGCATCCTATGACAATCATTCCATGCTCTTCCGAGTCAAGGTTGAGGAGGATTCTTCCGCTGACGAGGCTTGCATCAAGTCCGGTGGCTCCTGTCAGGCCTTGCTCTTCATCTACAGTGAAAACTGCTTCAAGCGGACCATGCACTAAGTCCGGATCTATCATTGCTGCCATAGCTGATGCACACCCGAGTCCGTTGTCTGCTCCAAGAGTAGTTCCATTCGCCTTTACCCAGTCGCCATCAACGATAGTCTGGATTGGGTCTGTAAGGAAATTATGCTCTATATCGCCACGCTTTTCTGCTACCATATCCTGATGGCCCTGAAGCACTACTGTAGGAGCATTCTCATGGCCCGGAGTTGCCGGACAATACATCACGACGTTTCCAACCTCATCAGTGGCATATTTGAGCCCATGCTTATCTGCCCATCCTATAAGAAATTCTTTCATCTTGTCAAGATGATGTGTAGGACGGGGCACTTTCGTTATCTCATCGAAGCATTCCCATACAAGCTTCGGTTTTAAATCCGTAATTTTCATTATTTATCTTTGCTTTTGAAGTTTGCATATTCTTTTGCCATTCTGGTATGATAGCCTCTCTTTGCGTATGAAGGCCCGTTATACTTTCTTGCAAAAGCTTTCCAATCTTTATTCTTGAGTGCTTCGAGCATTCCGGCATTTCGGATGAATACAGCAAACATTTGAAGTTGGCTGAATTCAGATTCACATACCTTCTCAACCATTTCAGCTACGCTTTGGCAGCCGCACAGTTTATAATTGAAGCCTCCTATCTGGAACATTCCCCAATACGTACCCAAATCAGCGGCTTCTGCATTGATCTTACGTGCATTCGTTAGCGATGTCCACTCCTTAAGAGCATATCCGGAGAGTCCTGATGGAACTTTTGCATCTTTATCTTTGCGTGACGTTCCCTTTTTATTGTATTTATTGAAAAGAGATTGGACATAATTAGCTACTGGAACGCCTGGAGCCCAAAAACCTTCAAGTTTCGGACCCGCTTCGATTTTCACTACGGCCTTTATTGCAGCAACTTCCACTCCAAGCTCTTTCGCTACAAGCTGGAAGTCTTCTTCAGTTAGTGTATGGTATCTTACCTTTTCATCCCCTTCCGGCATGGAGGTAAGTACAAGGGCTACCATCTCCAACATATCCGCATCAAGCTTCTTATTGGCTATGCTGTCGCTCTTGACTGTATTAGTAGTGGTAGCTTTTGCTCTGGATTTTCTACGTGCCTTACGGGCTGCCTCCACATTCATTGTGGAGACAACCATAAGGAGAAGTGTGACTATCAGAACATACCGCTTCATGACTTGGCGATTTTTTCAAGCGTCAAGCAGAGATGTTTCCAGAATTTGTCTACTGTTGGGATGAGAAGTTGTTCGTCGGGTGAGTGCACGCCGGTCATTGTGGGGCCGAAGCTCACCATGTCAAGATGAGGATACTTGTCAAGGAAGAGTCCGCACTCAAGTCCGGCATGGATGGCCTTGATAGCTGGTTTCACACCGAAGAGTTCTTCGTATGCCTCCGCCGCTGTCTTCATAATAGGGGAGTTCATGTTGGGTGCCCATCCCGGGTATCCGTCTGAATGGTCTACTTTTGCTCCGGCAAGTTGGAAGTGTGCCTCTACTTGGTTGGCAATGTCATATTTGCGGCTTTCTACGCTTGAACGTTGTGACGTGGTGACTTTGATTTTATTTTCCTCTATCATCTTTACGGCAGCAAGATTGGTAGATGTCTCTACAAGTCCCTCGATGTCTCGGCTCATTGAAATCACTCCATGAGGTGCGCTGTAAAGTGCTCTTACAAGAGCCAATGATGTAGTCTGGTCGATGCAATATTCTGGCTTTTCTGTTTCTTCGATGACTATTTTCACCGATGGTTCGATGCCTGCATATTCCTTTTCTATCTCAACTGCATATTCAGCAAGAGCGGCTTTGACATCATCCGCAAGTTTTGTCTCGATGCCGAATATCGCATGTGCCTCGCGTGGTATTGCATTACGGAGATTTCCACCGTCGAATTCTACAAGTTCAAGGTTCCATTTCTGTGAGCAGTTCCAGAGGAAACGAGCGATCACTTTGTTGGCATTTGCCCTGCCGAGATGAATGTCGCCTCCGGAGTGTCCGCCGAGAAGTCCGCTTACGCTTACTTTCATATAGGAGAAGTGGTCGGGTGAAAGCGAACGTTTGTATTCAAACCAAGCAGTTGTGTCGATACCTCCGGAGCAACCTACGAAAATCTCACCGTCATCTTCCGAGTCAAGATTGAGCAGTATGTTGCCTCCGAGCATGTCTTCTCCAAGATTCTGGGCTCCTTCAAGTCCGATTTCTTCATTTACGGTGAAGAGGGCTTCTACCGGTCCATGCTTCAAAGTCGGGTCTATCATTACTGCCATCGCTGCTGCGATGCCGATGCCGTTGTCTGCCCCGAGGGTAGTGCCGTGGGCTTTTACCCAATCTCCATCAATATAAGTGTCGATAGGATCCTTCATGAAGTCATGTTCCACTCCATTGTTTTTCTCTGCCACCATATCCATGTGAGCCTGCAAGATTACAGTAGGAGCATTCTCTAACCCTGGAGTCGCATCTTTGTGCATCAGTACGTTGCCGCATTTGTCAGTTTTAACTGCTACATTATGCTTCTTGGCGAAGTCAATGAGGAATTCTCGGATTTGCTCTTCATGGCATGAGGGACGCGGAACCTTGGTCACTTCGTCAAAGCATTTCCAGATTAGTTCCGGCTTAAGGTCTTTTACTTCCATTTTCTTTTAGGTTTATGATGTTTTTATTATATTTTTTGGGTTGTTAGTTGTTTTCAGACTCCAAAGGTATGAAATTTATTTGATTTTAACAAATCTTTTGCATTTCTTATCTCATTTATCACGATTTTTTATTAATTTTGCATTCGGATAGTGCCCTGACTGTGGTCTGGCGCTGACTACAAATTGAATTTTAAACTACATATAGCATATAATGAAAAAAAATCTTTACACAGTCCTCGGGATGGCACTTGCCCTGGCTATTGGAAGCGGAGTGGCTTCTTGTGGCGACTCCAAGGAGGTTAAGGCTGCTCCAGCTAAAAAAACTGCGGTCGCTGACAGCGTCGCTCTTCCAAACTACAGATATGTAGATATGGATACCCTCCTTACTAAATATATCCTTGCTAAGGACTATAATGAGGAGATGATTCGCATGCAAGAGAATCTTGAAAGTGAGACCAAGCGTCATCAGACTTCTCTCCAATCGCTCGCTACTCAGATTCAGAACAAGGTGCAGAACAATTCTTATCTTTCTCAAGAAAGCTTCGACACCGATCAGCAGAAACTCGCTTCTATGCAGAGTAATGCGGAGCGCTCTGTCGGCATGATGCAGCAGAAATACGCAGAGGCTGCCGCTAAGGCTCAGCAGGCTGTCGCTGACTCTGTGACTGCTTTCATTGAGTTGTATAATAAGAAGCATGGATACGACGCTATCTTCAATAAGGCTGCTGCTTTGCATTTCAATCCGGCTCTCGACATTACTGATGAGATCGTAGAAGGCCTAAATGCACGTTACAACAAAATTAAGAAATAATACTTAGTGTTTAACACTTAATGTATATTGTTCAACACTCATTGTTTAACACTTGGACATGTATAAGCGTCTGTGTACATTTGTTGCTACTGCGTTAGCCTCATTAGCTCTCGCAATGCCGTTTCCATCCTTTGCAAAAGGATGGGAACCGGTTCGCACAGACATTTCAGGTCTAAACTCTGTGGCTCACGACAATGATGTGGAGATTCGTGTGGCGCCTGGCCATGTGGTGGTAATCTCAGCACAACCTGTCCAAATTAAGGTATTCACTATCCTTGGCCAGGTTGTTAGCAGCGAGACTCTCCCTGCCGGAACCAACCGTCTACCACTCTCTCACGGTGTCTACATAGTCAAAGTGGGCGACCTGACTTGCAAAATTGCTGTCTAATAATTCTTCATAATATTAAACTATGTAACTTGTCTACTTGACAACCTGACAACCTGACAACTTGACAACCCTGAAAACCCTGACAACTTGACAACCTTAAAACATGGAAACAATCGATTGGAAAAATCTACCGTTCGGTTATATTAAGACGAACTACAATGTACGTTGCACATTCAGCGACGGCAAATGGGGCCCGATAGAAGTGTCGGACTCCGAATATATCCCTATGCACATGGCTGCTGCATGCCTTCACTACGGTCAGGAAGCATTTGAAGGTCTTAAAGCATTCCGTGGAGCCGATGGCAAAATTCGTGTGTTCCGTATGGACGAGAATGCCAAGCGTTTCCGTCGCTCTGCAGAGGGAATTATGATGGAGCCTCTTCCGGAAGATATCTTCTGTGAGATGGTGCGAAAGGTCGTGGCTCTTAATACTGAGTTCGTTCCTCCTTACGGCACTGGAGCAAGCCTTTACATTCGTCCTCTCGAGATTGGTATTTCTCCGCAAGTTGGTGTGAAGCCTTCAAAAGACTATATGGTAGTGATGTTTGTCACTCCGGTTGGTCCTTACTTCAAGACCGGCTTCAATCCAACAAAAGTTTGTATGAGTCGCAACTATGACCGTGTCGCTCCTCTTGGCACCGGCGCATTTAAGATCGGTGGAAACTACGCTGCATCCCTGAAGGCCGGTGAGCTCGCTCATGATATGGGTTACTCAGTGATGCTTTACATTGACCCGAAAGAAAAGAAATATTTCGATGAGTGTGGGGCAGCTAACTTCTTTGGCATCAAAGGTAACAGTTATGTGACTCCGGCTTCCGATTCAATTCTTCCTTCAATCACCAACAAGAGTGTTTGCCAGCTCGCTGAAGATCTTGGCATGACTGTAGAACGTCGCCACATCCCAGTCGAGGAACTCGAGACTTTCGATGAAGTGGGTGCTTGTGGCACGGCAGCTGTAATCTCACCAATCGGACTTATCGATGATATCGACACTCGCAAAAGTTATAAGTTCGGTGATGGAACTCCAGGTGAGAAATCGACCATCCTCTACAATAAGCTAC
Organism: uncultured Sangeribacter sp.; assembly: GCA_964634905.1. Taxonomy (GTDB): domain Bacteria; phylum Bacteroidota; class Bacteroidia; order Bacteroidales; family Muribaculaceae; genus Lepagella. The sequence goes on along the minus strand of CAZWJO010000021.1, from coordinate 2,664 downwards.
GTGCAATCCAACTCGGCGAAGAACCGGATCCCCACGGATGGGTAGAAATCATCGAAGAATAATATTTCCCATTCTCCCCATAATAGCGTGGATCAGGTCGGAGACCTGATGATTATGGCAAAACCCCAGACTTTAGTCGGGGGTGTCATCACTAAAGTTCAGTAACCTCAGAGAGGCGATTAATGGTTATATTGGATTCTTATATGGACTTATACCACATTTATAAAAACTACTACGAGGAGGGTTCTGCCCTCCTCGATTTGCTTTTGACCCATTCTGAGATGGTAGCTCAAAAGGCCATCAAAGTTGCAGAAGTTGCAAAATTAGACATTGACAAAGATTTTGTATATGATGCAGCTATGCTACATGATATAGGAATTTTCCGTTGCAATGCACCGGGAATATATTGCTATGGCAACGAGCCATATATCCGTCATGGCATCATTGGAGCGGAAATTATGCGTAAAGAAAATATTGAGGAAATCGCACGCGTCTGCGAACGTCATACCGGAGCCGGACTGACAGCAAAAGAAATTGCGGAATCGGGTCTACCGCTTCCGCATAAAGATTTTCTTCCAGAGACATTAGAGGAGAAGCTCATTTGCTACGCCGACAAATTCTTCAGCAAATCCGGCGATCCAAGAGAGGAAAAGTCGCTCGACCGAGTCCGCAACTCAATGGTAAAATTCGGCCCCGACTCTCTCGCTCGCTTCGACGCACTCCACAATTTATTTTCTTCTTAAGCAGTCAAGATCTAACGTTATGGCTTGTCCATTTTCTCATGTGTGAGACACCAATCCGCGATTACGCACTCCCCACATTTAGGATTCCGAGCTGTGCAGACATAACGTCCATGCAGTATCAGCCAATGATGAGCATTAGCAAGTTTTTCTGATGGGATATTCTTTACCAATTCTTTCTCTGTTGCGTATGGATTAGGAGAGTCCTTAGTGAAACCGATACGATTAGATACCCGAAACACATGAGTATCCACAGGCATAGCTGCCTTATCCCATACTACTGCCAACATCACGTTTGCAGTCTTTCTTCCTACTCCAGGCAATTTCATCAGATTGTCAATATCCGATGGCATCTCAGAATTAAACTCCTCCACAAGCATGCGCGCTGCCTTCAAAAGGTGGCGTGTCTTGTTATTCGGGAAAGTAACGCTCTTTATATAAGGATATACATCCTCCTCCGTTGCAGCTGCAAGAGATTCAGGATCCGGGAAAGCCTCGAAAAGGGCAGGAGTCACCATGTTGACTCTCTTGTCGGTGCATTGCGCTGATAAGATTACAGCCAACAGCAAATGAAACGGAGAGTCGTAGTGTAACTCCGTCTTAGGCTCCGGCATAATCTCCTCAAAAATAGAGATTATCCTATCATACCTCTCCTTCTTCCTCATTCAAACTCCTTATTAATTTTCAATATAGAAATATTCAAAATTCAAAATTCTAAATTATGATCAGTGTGCTGCCACAAACTCATCTAAGAATCTCACATCATTCTCACTAAAGAGACGTAGATCCTTGACAAGATATTTAAGGTTGGCGATACGTTCTACACCCATGCCGAATGCATAGCCAGAGTATACTTCAGGATCAATGCCGCATGCTTTAAGCACATTCGGGTCTACCATACCGCAACCAAGGATTTCCACCCAACCTGTGCCCTTGCACATTGCGCAGCCTTTACCGCCACAGATTCCACAGCTGATGTCCATCTCAGCACTGGGTTCTGTAAATGGGAAATAGCTTGGACGCAGACGTATCCTTGTCTCCGGACCAAACATTTGCTGTGCAAATTCAAGAAGGACCTGCTTCAAATCGGCAAAACTTACATTCTTGTCGATATAAAGACCCTCTACTTGATGGAAGAAGCAGTGAGCACGGGCTGAAATAGCCTCGTTTCGGTATACGCGACCTGGGCAAACGATACGGATAGGGGGCTGCGTATGCTCCATAGTACGTGTCTGCACACTCGATGTATGTGTGCGTAACAATATGTCGTCTTTGCCGTCGCGCAAGATGAAGAATGTATCTTGCATATCGCGTGCTGGATGGTCAGCTGGGAAGTTCAAAGAACTGAAGACATGCCAATCATCCTCAATTTCCGGTCCTTCAGCTATAGTAAAGCCCATATTTCCGAAGATGCTTATAATCTCATTCTTTACAAGAGAGAGTGGATGGCGAGTCCCAAGCGGTAGGGGAGTGGCAGTGCGGGTGAGGTCGATATTTCCCTTTCCCTTTTCAGCATTGTCAGCAAGTGACTCCTTGAGAGCAGCGAGTTTCTCAGTTGCGATGCTCTTGAGTTCATTAAGTTTCTGACCCAATTCACGTTTTTGCTCAGCAGGAACACTGCGAAAATCATTCATGAGGGCAGAAATTTCACCTTTCTTGCTAAGGTATTTGATACGAAGCTGCTCCACAGCCTCAGCCGTACTGGCATGAAGTGCGGAAATCTCAGCCTTAAGTCCTTCTATCTTTGATAGCATGGTATGATGTTATTTTATAAGTTTCACTAATTCACTTTTATCCCTAACCTCCTAACCCAATAACCCCCTAACCTTCAACTTTAGTAAGCGAAAGTTGAATCATGTTGTTTCAATCTGCAAAGATACAAAAAAATCTCCATATTCCAAAATCAATTAAAGAAAGTGATTTT
>CAZWJO010000020.1:20627-33923 GCA_964634905.1 uncultured Sangeribacter sp. | reverse complement strand
CACTATGAACTTCATCTGGTATATCCTCATTGGAATCGCGTCGGGCGCAGTAGCAGGCAAACTCATGCGTGGCGGTGGCTTCGGCTGGATCGTAAATCTTATCGTCGGCATCATCGGCGGAGTCCTTGGCGGTTGGCTCTTCGGTCTTCTCGGCATCACTACAACAGGCATCATAGGCAGCCTCATCACCTCGGTAGTGGGCGCCATCGTCCTCCTCTGGCTCGTCGGCCTCCTAAGTCGCACCACCCACCATTAACAACGCCTCATCAACACAAGCTAAAGCCTCCCGCCGGATGTCGGCGCGAGGCTTCTTGATTTCATGGGCATTTTCCTATCAGGGTCATTATCATGAAGGAAAAATCTATGGCTCACTTATATTACATCGCAGTGATTGACGAGCAGAATAAGACCCATCACTACGAAAGCTAAGAAATAGAAAGGATATCCTTCGCACCCTAATCTGGCGCATCTGTCGCAGATTAATCCGCCAAGTATACAGGGCCAAACGTATGTCGCAGCCATGCTGATATCCTTGCATATAGGGGAATCCTTTATAGGCCTCTCTGTCACGAGATGGAATAGGCTGATACAGCCTCCTATGATTCCTATGCCCAAGGTTATCCCACTCCACCATAGAGCCCAAGTCTGATCGTCGGCCATTCCAATTGCAAACAGCGGCACCGACAACGCCGCAACGTCTACCCACATCCTGAGTGGAAAATTAAATCGTATCTTCTTCATCGCTTTCACCTTATGTTTAATAAATGGCATAATATTGACTCCCCACCCGAATATGGGTATGGCAGGAGGCACACCGCCGCCAGCAATCCGATGAAAATGATCGCCGTCACGGCAATTCCCCAGAGCACGAGCGATTGGGGCATCTCGCCGATCAGCCTCCTGACCTTCTCCGAGCGTAGCCCGACGCTTCCGTTGTCCTTATCTTTCTTCTCCATATCAGTTTCCTAACTCAAGTTGGTTTTTGACCAGATTATAGTAAGTGCCTCTCTTTCCGATCAGCGAGGCATGGTCGCCCACCTCCACCACCTTTCCCCCGTCGAGCACCACGATACGGTCGGCATTCTTTACCGTCGACAGCCGGTGAGCCACGACGACCACCGTTCTCCCCCTGTAGAACCCATCAAGATTCTCCACTATCGCCCGCTCGTTTTTTGCGTCAAGGGCATTAGTAGCCTCATCGAGGAATATAAAGTCAGGATCCTTGTAGACAGCCCTTGCAATCAATATCCGTTGCTTCTGCCCCTGGCTCAGTCCCACGCCGTCGCGTCCTATAATCGTATTGTATTTCAAAGGTAGCCCCATCACATAGTCGTGTATGTTCGCAATCCGGGCAGCCCTCTCCAGGCGCTCCGGATCCACCTGACCGTCATCCACGGCGATATTTCGCTCAATTGACTCAGAGAATATTACCCCATCCTGCATCACGACCCCGCAGTGGCTCCGCCACCACCTGAGGTTGTACTCATTGATGTCCCTGCCGGCGATCGATATCGACCCCGACAATACAGGATAATAGCCGAGCATCAGCTTGATGAGCGTAGTCTTTCCGCTTCCCGACGCCCCCACGATTGCCGTCACCTTCCCTTCTGGGATCTCAAAGGAAATGTCAGTCAGTGTGTCCTTCAGCGCATGGCGGTCATACTTGAAATCCACCCTGCTTATCGAGATTGACTTCCCCGATGGGAAATCCGTTGCCCGGTTTCCCTCCGGCTCCTCGTCCTTTCCCACGTGTATCTCGTTGATGCGCTCCAGCGAGATCCTCACGTCCTGTAGCGAGTAGATGAACTGCATCAGCTGCTCCACTGGGGAATTGAGCTGCCCCACGATATACTGTATGGCGAGCATCGCCCCGAGCGTTATCCTCCCGTTTATCACCGCGGTGGCTGCGAAGACCGTTATGAGCATGTTCTTGACCTCATTGATGAAAATGGACCCCGCCTCCTGCGTCTGCTGCAGCTTCAGCGACCTCATCTGTACGGCGAAGAGGTCGGCCTGCGTGTCCTCCCACTCCCAGCGGCGCCGGCGCTCGCACCCCTGCAGCTTTATCTCCTGCATCGAGGTTATGAACTGGTAGGTGCGGTTCTGGTTTATTGATTTTTGCTCAAATATCTCATAGTCTATATTTCTTCGTTTATTTAAGAAAGAAGCAATCCAGATTCCATATACTAAGCTGCCAATTAGGAATATGGAAAAAACCAATAGATTATAATGTAACAACACAATACCAAATACAATAAAATTCAATATGCTGAACATCAGTCCCAATGTCTGATTAGTAAGGAAAGACTCCACTCTTGAGTGATCATTAATGCGTTGAAGTAAATCTCCCATCATCTTTGTGTCGAAGAAAAACATTGGAAGTTGCAGAAGCTTAATAAAAAAGTCACTTATCAGAGAAATATTTATCCTCATAGAAACGTGTAATAATATCCATCTTCTAATAAAATCTGTGGAGGTTCGGCCAATTACAATCATTAATTCTCCGCAAAGCACAAGCCAAATAAACCCTAAATCTTCATGTCTTATTCCTAAATCAACGATCCATTGAGTAAGGAACGGAAGACTAAGTTGCAAAACAGATCCAATGAGTAAACCAGCAAAAACTAAAGAAAAGACATATTTATATCGTGTTATATAAGAGAAAAGAAATCTGAAGGAATTCAAATTAACATTTTCACCGTCTGCATTAGAAAATGATTGTGAGGGGAAAAGATACATGGCAATACCTTTGTTAGAATCCTCGCTTAGGTTACTAATCCAATTTTTCTTAAAATGATTAATGTTGTATCGACACTTCCCACGTGCAGGATCAGCAACAAAAAAATATTTACCATCATTGCTTACTTTATATAATACAACAAAATGATTATGTTGCCAATGTAATATGAGAGGCTTGTTGATTCTCCTTATATCATCAATTTTTAGGAAACCCACCACTGAATTCAAACCAATTCTTTCACTTGTATCTTTAAGACCTTTCAACGACACACCTTCTTGAGTAGGCAAGCATATTTTTGAAAGTTCGTATAATGGTATATTTTTTCCATAATAGGCACAGATCATGGCTAAGGAAGCAACCCCACACTCCATAGCGTCATGCTGCCTGATCAACTTGAATTTGGTCATTTGCAAAAATAATTGTCGTTATTAATTACTCATATCATTTCAATATTGCGCTTTTAGATGCGTCCATTACATTAATCTCGCTTCTTCTATTGACCTTCTTGCCATAAGAAAAAGTATAAGAGACAGATAACTCGAAACGTCTGTGTAAATCTGATCCATAGTCCAGTCGATAAAAGTAATAGTTGCGCCCAAATAGTTGTTGTTTTGACATTTCCCAAGAAGAACGTATGAAATTATTTGCAGAAGCTGTCAATTGCCATCCCCCCTTACTCCATCCAAGCTCTATCTGGTAGACTGAAGGGGTGGTCAGCTTTATTCCCGATTCCGCTTCAATAACTGTAGTCGGAGTTGAGTACCAACCAGTAAGGTAGAAATTCCCAAAATACCACGTAAGTTGTGATGAACATGTCACCTCATTTGTAATCAAATGGTTTGCTCCTCTGAAATTGCGATACCAAAATTGAGGATGGACTTTAGCCATAAGCTTTCCTCCAAGGAATTTACCGGTGGCACTCAAACCATACATAAATATTGACATATCTCCTTCGTTCACATATTGTCGCAATATGTTTCCATCTGGACCATTAGGGTAATAGACTGAGATAACCCTATCAGTTTCTTTATACCAGTAAGAATCCGTAGCAAACTGCCATCTGTTGTCAAGCAACCATAAATACCCAAGTCGAACCATATTGGTCCAATAGTTTTCAAGGTCCGGATTACCAGCATACCATATGAGCTCATCTTGCTGCAACATATTCGGACTTTTCTGATAGGTTTCAGGAACTACTTTTCCGAAATGAAAAGACATCTCAATCTGATGTCTGTCATTCGGGGAATAAGATCCGAAAACATTTCCATGCGGATAATTATCCTTGATCTTTGCCCCGGAAAGATTTGTATAGGTATTGACGTAGCCTAAAAGTCCGCCTGCTGACCATTTGTTTTGCCTATAGATGTATCTTACCCCTCCCATGTAAGCCCATATGTCATATATTTGGTTAGACGGTGAATTACCAAGATAATGAATGTTGATATTTGAATATTCCCCATCCATGATAAGCATTATTGAATTGTGCCTGTTGGGATTCCACACGAGATACGGAATCAGACTCGCAAGGTAAGCCAATTCTTTAGCATTATTGACTATTGTCACATTGTTGGTTTCATATTCGGAATTCATCTTGTTTTTACTAACTCCATAAGAAACTTTAATGTCCAACGCAAGATTATCTCTTAATTGGAGAAATGTCTCATGATCGTAATTGAGGCCAAAATTATATTCTGACCTAACTCTTCTTTCCATTGAATTGGGTAAAAAATTGTCTATATACGTTAATTCTTTTTCCGAATCATTGTGAGGGATTGAGGTATTATTAAAAGAAATCATATTAGAAATTTGGATTGACTCTTTTCTATATAATGCCCTGAATGTGAGATTGTCCGTTTTACTTTCATATTTTGCAGAAATAGGGGATGAAACTCTTTCTGTAATGCGTTCACCTCCACCGTAAAAATTAGGGAAGCTAAACGACTCTCTTGACATAAATCCTCTATGCTTATCCGACAAGTTCTTTCCAGATGCAAACAAATCAAACATCATTGATTTATACGAGAATTTACTATACACACCTTTTTCCCATTTATTGATTCCCAATGACATATCAACATTCAACTTTGTATACCCACCCCAAGCATACTGCTGCATTACAAAGTTGATTACATTTTGGGCACCTTGAAAACGGGGATCTGTCGGATTCAGAAGGACTTCTACTTTCTTTACATCGCGAGGCTGGAGACCCTCCAGATCTTGAGGTGTCGCAGGAAGGTAATCAATGAACATAGTAACCGGTTGCCCTGATATGGATGACACTGTCTTATTAACTGGATTTACTTCCAGTTGAGGTATTGACAAATGATTTAGAAGCGAAATTGCATTTGAAGAGGATTTCTTTTGTCCGGCTGTGGGAAGGTAAGTTGTTGAAGTAGCAGATGTTCTCTGATTTTGGGCTTCAATGACTATCTCATTAAGTTCTGTGTAAAACGTTGTATCGGGAGTTTCTGCTATTTGTGCCCACACGGAATTGCTCATAAATATGATGCAAATGATCAGTAAATTCTTCATCTCTATATTTGAGTATTGATTAGTTTAATTAATTATTTGATCTTTAGGCATTTTAGCTGGTTAGAGAAGGTGCTTGGAGAACATAACGACTGAGAGAAAATGCAAGACGGCCAAGATTAGCCATCATATCAAGAGCCTTGTGGGTGCTTGGATTTCATCTGTCGCTTTTCTTTTGTGAGTTACTGACCAATTGACATTAACAGGGATTCTTCAAGCACATGCTTGTCCTTGAATCTACTACATAGATCAAAGCATCCATTTTCAAACTTATTGCGATATCTATAATGTCCACATCCCCCACTGCAAATAGGAAACACGCTGCATTCTTTACACTCCTCATCCGAGAAAGCAGAGGTTTCGTGCAGATATCGGTAATATCTTAGTTTGTTTATTTGGAGATTTCCAGAAATATTCCCTATCACACGATCTTTGTGACCTACATCATTCCAACATTTATATATTTCTCCTGCCGGTCCTATTAAATATGCATAAGATGAACTCATAAGGCATCCTTTAGACGAACATAAAGATGGAAAAAAATTCGTTTTGACCCCGCTATCATTAACCAATTTAAGGAAAGAATGGCAATCCTTGCCTGAAATAGAATTGTAGGTAAGCGACCGATTATCATTGGTATCCTCACGAATGAAACCCGGATAGACATATATATTCTTTAAGTTGTAAGCAGAAAACAAAGTTGACAAGATGGCATAGTCGTTAGCATTATTCCTATTGACGTTCACTCGTATCGCAAGTGTTAATGAAGGTATATCTTTTGCCAATCGTATTATATTTTCAAAAATCTTATCAAATGTAGGGGAACCATCTTTTAGGCAGCGTGTAATGTTGTGGTGCTCTCTTATACCATCGAGGGTAATTTGAACAAAGTTAACATTAGTCTTTTTACAGAATCTAACAACAGAATCATCTATCAGCCATCCATTAGTTACGATGGAATGATTATTGACTTTTATTGAGGGTAACTCTTTTGAAATTCTCCTCCACAAACTTTCGATTCTTGAAAAGGCCAATAATGGCTCTCCTCCATACCATGTAAGATTAATAGCCTTTATATTTGGATGCAGATTGATAAATTCTATGATGTTAGATTCCACTTCCTCTGACATTGTCTTACTGTTTGACTTAGATTCAAAACAATAAGGACAATTGAAATTACATCGTATGGTGGGAGCAATTACCAATCCCAAAGTCGTACTGTCATTTGCCCCTATTTGAAAATTTGATTTGCTTTCAAGATAAAAAAGATATTTTTCATCTTCAGATATAAGAACCTTATTCTTTGTCAGCATTTCAATTGTAGAATCATGAAGATGTGAATAATCACGATTAAGCAAAGTTTCATACGTATTTTGAGTTATTTCACAAAAAAAGCAGGAAAGCGAATTGAATAAATAGTATTTCCCACCCTTTTCAAACAGCGTAGTATATATAGATTGTATCATATCTTTATAAAGCATTTTTGTAAAGAATCTTTAAAAGAGAACCGAGTTATACGTCCAATGACATCTCAGTATAACTCGGAACCTCTCATGAACTTTTTTTGTAAGCCATCAATAAAATGCCAATGGTGACTTATTCAGGTTTTCTAATTGTGTCTGATGAACAAACATCAATATTACATTTTGAGTCCCCAGCTATACAGGTGATATTTGGCACACACCATCCACCTCGTATTTTATCCAGTGCCAACTCATTTTCTTTACCTTCATTGAAGACTTTGATGATTTCGTTCTCCATATTTGTATAATTTTTGATGTATTTCAATATTTTATTGAACTACATGGGATTACTTCTCGCTTATATCGCCTGGCAAGATTCGCGCCTTTTATACAGTCTGGTCTGTCTGATATATTGTCGACTAATATCAATTATAATTTATCCTTAAAGGAATGATTTAATTAAATCTCAATTGAGCCAATAGCACTCCATGAATCTGTTATGATTTCGAGCGTGTAGTATCCGGATTCTTCAACCATAAAGGATGTGTTTATTTCTACGGAACTGTCTACGAGATCTCCGTTTCTATAGAGTGAAACTTCTCCGGTTGCTTCGCCATCATATTGGATGGTGATGGTTTGCGATAGCGCATCATAGTTCGCTTCTACACATATACGCATGGGTGCGCGGTGTACAGTGGGAATAGTCGCAACATCATACAAGTCAAATCCGATTGTTCGTGTCGAAGGATTACTCTTTGAGTCATCAGCAATCATTGGAATAGCGATTGCCATCATTACGAGAATGAGCGAAAAAATCTTTTTCATTTTGCTTTTGATTAATGTTATTTTTGTTGATTTCGATGCTGCAAAATTACTGCTTAAAACTTTCATCCTCCAAATCAAAAGTTTCATATTTTTAAAATTTTCATAATTATAAAATATTTATATTAAATAATTTATAAATTAGCACTAAAAATATTTCTGTTCATGAGGGGACAAACTTTCATAAATGGAATATTTTGAGTAATTTTGCATCATGAATACAATCAACCACTATCATATTTCTCGAATTATAGTTATAATTCTGTTTTCAATTTTCTTGTCCTTCACAGAATGTAACAAGAAGACGGATCCAATCAAGAGTGCCCTCGATGTCGCAGAATCCTTAATGGAAAGTAATCCTGATTCTGCCCTTTCAGTTATACACTCAATCAATAATTATGACATAACAGGGAAAAGCCAGAAAGCTCGCTATGCGTTGCTCAAATCAATGGCTCTTGACAAAAACTTTACGGATACCACTACATTTGACGTACTCCAACCAGCCATAGACTATTATCTTAAAAAAGGAAGTCCCGATGAAAAGCTACGAACATATTATTATCAAGGTCGTATCTATCAGAATAGAAACGAACGGGATAGTGCATTATATTCATTTATAAAAGGATTAGAGAATGTCGAAGATTGTAAGGACTCATTGACCATTGCCCGGACATATGTTGCGCAGGGCGTGTTATCCTTCCAAGTATACGATATCAACGCTTACATTTTCAATTACGAGAAAGCCTCGAATATATATCGAAATTTGGCAGATAGTGAAAGGGAATTTGACTGTTTGCTTAATGTTCTTAATGGAAGTCTAGTATTAAATGATCAACGCAAAGCTGACAGCATTTTATATATACTGAATTATGATTTTAGGTCTGTACCTGAGACTCAAAATAATAGTCTTCATAATTATAAATTGACTTATGCTCTCCAATTTGAAACAGATAAAGAGGTAGAAGCCCTAATTGAACGTAATGGAAAAAATATTAGTAGTTCTATCGATGGATTATTGAATCTCGCTTCTGCTTATAGTAGCTTAGGAGAAAATGAGCAAGCTATCAATATACTTGACTTTGTCAACAAAAGTGGAATTTGTTATGATACTCTTCGATATCTCGTAAAATCAGTCAATATTTTAAAAGATGGAGGTTATTATCAAGAAGCTTTATCCTCCTATTGGAGATTCAGTCACATGATGGATTCCATAAATGCACTAAAATTTGCCCAGAATGCGAAAACTGTTGAAGAAAAGCATCAAATTGAACTGCAAGCCCAGAAAGATGCACGAAAACATTCACAGATTATTTGGGTAAGTATAGGGACTATTGTATTTTTAGGTATGGCTTCTTCTATATTATTGCTTTTGCTGCGCAGCTACAAAGCTAAAAGGAAGCTTGCAGCGCAAATGGCAAAAACTACTATGTTAGAAAATGAGAGGCTGAGAACTGAGAAAGAGCTTGCAATTCAAAAGGAGAGAGCGTCCGAACTCGAAAATGAAAATCTGAAATCGGAAAGAGAGCGTCTTACTCTTGAAAACGCCAACCTGCAGCTCGAACGAGACAAAAAAGCTCTGGAAGCCGAAAACCTTGCGCATCGCGTCCAGGTTTTGGAAGGAGAGAGCGAGAGCCTAAAGGCCCTGCTTGACACCTCCGAGGAAATCCCTTCGGAAGTGCAGCAAGCCATAAAGACACGTATCGAGATGCTGAATTCCCTTTTGGCAGGATACATCACCGACAATCCTCAATACGAGAAACCATACGAATCTTGGATTAAGGAACTGGCTGATGATACGGAAGCATTCATGAACAGCAACCGCCTCGCATTCCAGGCGTCACATCCGGCTTTCATACGCTACTTCGAAGATCATGACCTCACTACAAGCGAAATCAACTACGTCTGCCTCTATGCAATCGGTCTTCGTGGCAAAGAAGTAGGCAACTACATGAAGAAGCGCAGCCACGTCAACATAAGCAGCACAATCCGAAAGAAACTCGGTATCGACAAGCACGACACTAACATCGGAATATACGTCAGGAAACTCCTCAAATCACTCTGATATTACAATTCAACTTTCTCAAGAGCAAGTTGAAAGTTTTACGGTTATCGGGTATTTCTCGACTGAGAAAATTTATATATAACGTATGAAAGCCTCCTGCCTATTCCGGCAGGAGGCCTCGCTTACATTAAAATCGATACAATATTTGCATTTATTTCCGATTTGTTGTAATTTTGCATCAAATCAGAAATGAATAAGAGTCATCAATGAGAATAGCACTATCACTAAGGAATTATCTTTTTATTAAAATGATTTCTAATATCTCTTCCTTAAGCAGCTCACAATATTCTCTTTCCTCTCCATCTGGGAAACTCACGGAATGAAGATAGTTAGATATTCTTTCGGAAAAGTATTCCATGTCGACCGACAGATTTTTACCCTTTATCGAATACCAATAATATTCAATTTTTTCCTTCAATACGTACAACTCATTAAATCCAATATTTGCTTGGGCGCATAAATTTGAAACTGTCGATATAGTCTCCTCAGAAGGCTTTAAAGGTATTCCCTTGCCATAATTGATATAGTTGCAAAAACTCTCAGGACTATATGCTTTCCAGTTTTCAGCAGCTTTCTTCGATGATTCAGTTGCCCAACTTCTTATCCATCGGTTTGCTCTTGGACATAATGACACCGTAAATATCAATGCAAACTCAGAATCTATCCTAACATCTTCCGCTTCTTCCCTAAGGATATCACATGAATGTTGATACTTTTTCAGTATATTAGAGAAATGCAGATTCTTTTGATTCTCATATCCAAGACGAAGCTCCGTCAGAAGAAGTCTTCGATTTCTTAAATGTGAGTCTTTAGCATCAGCCACTCCTATTACACCATCAGATGTGCAATCCCGAGAGGTCTCCTTGTCTTTTTCGAAGGTATCAAGATCTATTGTAGGGATTTCATATCCCCTGAATATTCCTTCTCCTGGATAATCTCTTTCCGCTAACTCCGTCAAACTACTTCCATAAGACTTAAACAGGGGATGAGATTCAAGATATTCCGAGCAAAGATACACTCCTTCCATGATTCAGAATTTATCAGATGATTTAGAATCAAAGGATTTATAATTGTCTATCCGATCGAGAGCTATGTTGAAGCTCTCAAAGATGTGTGAAATATCATTACCGGAATTCATATATGCATAAGTTAATTCCCCTGGCTCCTTGAAGGCCTGATAAAAATTAGTGATTCCTGACAGACCTTCTGCTTCAGACATAGCGTTGATAGCAGCTACCATATCCGGATCATGGCTCGCAACCATCACCTTTGCTCCAAGCAATTTTTGAATGAGCACCAGCACTTTGGCAAATTTCACTATCCATTGGGGATGGAGATGGGCTTCCGGTTCGTCGATTATCAAAAGTGTCTTATCGTCGATATATCCATTCTGAAGAAGACGAAGTATAATGGCAAATGACTTCATACCTGTTGCCACTTCATTAATTGAAATATTCAGTCCATCCATCCTTCTTACATATCTCAATTCTTTATGACCAAGACCCTCATCCTTCAACATAAGTTCACCCCCAAGTATTAGTTCGATTTCCTTTATGATTACATCGGCTTCCTTTGGCATTGGTTTAATCGAAATAGCCAACATCTCCTTTAAATCACCCCATATTTTGTTAGGAGTTGACGTTCCATTAGATATTGCCATCGGAGAGTCTATATAAATAGCCCTTTTTAAACCCATAGGAGCAAGAAATCTTCCTAAGATACGATCTGTCACCAATAATCTTCCATTATCGCTTAACATCACGCCATCATCTACAAGATACTCGTAATCATGGTCTAATAAGTCTGTCCCATTTTCTACCAGCTGCATGTCCAGGGGTCCTCTACTTTTTATGTCCAGACCATTTTCAATAATTCTATAAAGATCTTCAAGTGAACATTCACTTTTTCTTTTATCTGCCTCTTCTATTTTATTTGTAAGAAACTCTTGCTCTTTGTTGACAAATGAATTTAGAGTTTCAGACAAATCCATATCTTCATCTTTGACATCCAAACTATTCCTAAGTTCCCTACCATACTTTACAATCAGAACCTCAGTCATGGTATTTTCTATCAATTCTGAAACATCATGAACTCTTGCTTGAAAAGCGGACACTTCATACTCAAGACTTCCACAATTATTATGTATACGAGGAAGCAGATTACTCTTAGTCCAAAATGCAATTCTTCTTTGAATCTCTACCAAACGGCGATTCCGTTCATATATAGCTTCCGCCGTCTCATCTTCGACAATATGATCATATTCATTACTATACTTCACAAAACCATATAACCATCGAGAAATAGTAGATTTTCCACAGCCGTTAAGCCCAGCAAGCACTGTCAGACCATCAAGAATTATGTTTGCATTCTTTATGGCATGATAGTCTTCGAGTATAAACTTATATCTATCCATTGATCAGTATCTGATATTCCAATGCAAAAATACGATAATTTAATGAATACTGCAAGTTATTTTCTCCGAAAAAGGGAGTATTTGACTATTATATCTCCCTATTTTGGTATATTTATAATGTCTTTTGTATTTAATATCATACCACACCCAGATATTCACAATATAATAATACGCATGAAGCATCCTGCCATATTCCGGCAGGAGGTTTCTTTCATTTTAAAGACGATTGTTTTTTATTCTGCCACATCGGTGGGAATACAGGCATTACGCACATTTTGACAGGAAAGAATATAACATTTTTGGCATATCGGGCGTTTTATATGTAGTGACGGATATTGTCCGGCTCAGACTATGTGAGAATATTTAACTAATTGTATAATCAAATCTCCTTAAACGACTATGAAAATTAAACTTCTGACCCTCGCCGCTGTGCTTCTTGGATTGATGTCGACAAGCTGCGTATCCAATAAGAAGTATGCTGAACTCCAAGGAAAATACAATGACCTGCAGAGTGAGTACAATTCTACTCGTGAGCAACTCATCACGACAACCGCGGAGGCTAAAAACCTGACTTCCCAGCTCGAAGTTGCCAACAAAAGCAACGAAGACCTCAAATTAGGCATGAGCCAACTCAAACATACCCTCGACAAGAGCCTTGAGGCCAACAATCAGGGTAGCGTCAACATCTCAAAGCTTGTCGACGAAATTAACGCTTCCAACAAGTATATCAAGCAACTCGTGGATGCTAAGTCTAAATCTGACTCACTAAACATTGCCCTCACCAACCGCCTTACCCGCTCCCTCAGCAACGATGAGCTGAAAGACGTAGACGTGAAGGTGCTTAAAGGAGTAGTCTACATATCTCTTGCCGACAATATGCTCTTCAAGAGCGGAAGCTATGAGGTCAGCGACCGGGCTATGGAAACCCTCTCGAAGATTGCAAAGATTCTCAAAGACTATAAGGATTTCGACGTACTCGTGGAAGGCAATACCGACAATGTGCCTATCTCAAAGACTAATATCCGCAACAACTGGGATCTCTCTGCTCTCCGCGCTTCTTCAATTGTGCAAGTGCTTCAGACCAAGTTTGGCATCAACCCACAGCGACTCTCAGCAGCAGGACGTGGTGAATTTAACCCCATCACCGACAATGACTCCGAAGTCGGCAAACAGCGCAACCGCCGCACCGAGATCATCATCACTCCGAAGCTCGACGACTTCATGGATCTCATAGACCACGCACCGGAAGCTAACGATTAACGACTAA
>CAZWJO010000020.1:12082-20527 GCA_964634905.1 uncultured Sangeribacter sp. | reverse complement strand
TAACTATTAACTATTAACTATTAACTATTAACTATTAACTAAAAAATGCTCCACTCTGTAGAGTAGGAGCATTTTTTTGTTATTTAGTGGGGAGGGAAAGACCAATTGATGTGATGTAAGACTCCTGTGGAGTGCAATTCTTGGCTTTACATTGCTCGAGAAATTTGTCAAGGGCTACCTGAGCTTTAGCTCGGTCGGGCTTGGCCTCGCGGATTTCTGCGAAAGTGTGATGTGGACCTTCGGAAAAGCGGACCACTTCTTCCCATTCCTCCGGCACAGTTATACCCATCATGCAACTGTCATCTTTCTTCTTATAGGGCCAAAAAGTATAGCCGATGTTGTTATCTTTCAGCACTTTCACGAAGTCGGCTTGCCATTCATCCGTGTTATGGCCAATCTCACCCATATACATCGGGCGATTACTATTGTTCTTGAAGTCGATATAAGACTGTATCGCCTCTGCTGTTGCGGGTCCGCCGTAGCGATGGCATGTAAACATGAGCTGTGGGTCATAATCAGTATCCTTAAGTGGCTCAAAGTTGCTGTTCCATTGCGGAGCTCCGATAAGGATGATATGGTCAGGATCTACTTCACGGATGGCTGCCACAGCACGTTTCTGAAGCGGCTCAAGCTTTGGGTTAAGTTCGTCAACATTATCGAAGAAATGAGCAATAGGCTCGTTGATCAGTTCATAGCCGAGGATCGTAGGTTCGTTTTTATATCGGGCTGCGATAGATTGCCAGATGTCGCAGAATTGTTGCTGGCTCTTTTCGCTCTCCAACAGCCAGGGATAACCGTATGAATCATCAATATTGTCGCCTGTCTGTCCCCCCGGGGCATCGTGCATATCAAGGATAAGGTATAAGTCATTTGCCTTGCACCAACTTACGACGCTGTCGATACGTGCAAATCCGTCCTGATCTTTTGTAAGACCCATATAATCTTCATCCGTGAAAAGCTTGTAATGGAATGGAAGACGTATTGTGTTAGCACCTGTAGAGGCGATGAAGTCGATATCCTCCTTTGTGATGTAGTTATCTTTGAAAGCTGCCCAGAACTCAGTTGTCTTATCCGGACCAACGAGTTCGCAGAAAACTTCATTTATCTGGCGCGGAGCATTCATGCGCTGGAAGCCGAACATATATCCTTCAGGATTTAGCCAGTTGCCGAGATTTGTACCTACTATGTCAAGCTTAGTGCCGTCGGGCTTGATGAGGTCTTGTCCCTTCACTTGCACGAAACGGTCTTTATTTGAGACTTTGGTATCAGATGTCTTGTTAGAGCAGCTGAACACACCAGCTACAAGGAATATGGCTGTAGCAGTTGATACTATTTTCTTGCTTGTCATGGTTTCGTTTGGAAATAAGAAAGGACGCACGGACCGTGCGTCCCTACAATTATTAGTGTTTTGATTTGATGGGAGTCAGGATGACTCCCACCAATAATTATTCGCGGTGTTCCTGGATAATGATGTCTTTGATCTGGACTTCGGTTCCTGCAGCGTTGCCTCCGAAATCCAAGAATACACTCATCTTGTCCATATCGATTCCGGGGAGTCCGATCCAACTATAGGTCTGATCCTCATATTCAGTGAGTTTAAGGCGATCGGCCATATAGAAGACATTGTCGTTGTCGCCACCACCTGAAAGCACGCACTTGAACGTAACTCCCGGATGCTCCTTGTTGGAGTAGAATGTCACGCGGAAGTCATAGAGTTTGTCGGCTGAAGTGGTGATGTCAGTGTGGAATGCCACTTGTGCCTGCCATTGGTCAGTCGTAGCTTCCGGCAGAGTGACTGTAATGTTACTTCCATCTACCTTTACCTCCGGGTCGGCTATCTGCGACCATCCGGGTGCATAATAGAATGAATTTGTCCATGTGCATCCGTAGAATAAATTGTCCGGACTATCTACATCCACCCATTTGACAGGTTTTTCAGGCTCACTGGGAACGTCAGGAAGCACTGTACCGTCATCATCAGAATGTTTCTTGAATACGATGTCAGTGACGGTGAAATCAGTATCGGGATAGCCTGCAAAGTCGAATGCAATCTTAAGGATGCCATCGAAACCTGGAAGATCTGAGAAATAGTAGTAAGAGCCGCCGGCATCAAATGCTATCTGATCCTGACCTGCAAATGAAACTCCATCATCGCCATCCATCTGCACCTTAACAGTGACTTTTGAATCATTCTTCGATTCAATCTTGCAAGAGAAATCGTAGGTTTCAGCTGCCGATACCTGGATATTTGTGCCTACATGCACTTGTCCTTGCCATTGGTCATTGCCCATTGCTGCCGGAGTGTGCACAATTATTTTCTCATTCGAAACCTCAACTACGTCAGGTTCAAGGCCGCCGGACCAGTCGCCTGGAGAGAACCAAGTGCTCTGCAAAGTCACCTCAGCTGATTTCCACATATTGAACTCACTGTCATACTTGAAACCCTTGAATGAAGTGTCCTCAGCCTTAGGAGCTATGATATATTGCCATGAAATGCCGGGAAGATCCTGCACAAGGGTTATCTCGCTCTTACTGAATTTTGCGATGCGATATTTCGGATTGTTGAAAGCATCTTCTGAAGGAATGTATGGGAACGGAGTGTGAGCAGGAAGCACAAGATATAGATTTGCTCCTTCAGGAGAGAGGGTAAAGGTAGTCGCCAATTGCTCTGTAGCTACACGGAAGTCCTGTCCGTCGTCAGGATTGTTGACTGTGTATCCTGCCAAAGCATGGACTCCTGTATTTACATACATTGTTCCTGATTCACCGGGATTATAGACATACGAACCGCTGGTGTCCGAATCAGTGTAGCCAAAGGTAAGAATATTGGCATATACTCCTTCAGCCTCTTTCGCACCGGGACCGCCATTCCACCAGCCCGTAGGGTTATCGCCATCAGGACCGCACCCCATATTGCCATCTTTTGTGCCGTCGACAGCCCATTCCTTTGAGGCATTATCAGTCAGAGCCTTCATATAGGGAGTGAAATCGAATATGGTCTTGTCAATGTGGATTGTGCCTGTAACTGAGCCTTCTGAAACGCCGTTTCCGTTGCCGACCTTCATCTCAACAGGATAATCACCTGCTATTGTAATAAGGTCGCGGTAGGTAAGAGATGTCGAAGGACGGGTGCTTTGATTGACATACCATATCGGGTAGACACCTTTGGCATTCTGTCCGTTTTTGTCGAGGATGTTGAGCTCCACATTATTGAGTTCGTCAACAGATATTCCGATCTGATAGTCGGAAGCCTGTGGGAGTCCTGCCATAGAGGGCTGGAAGTTAGGCTCGGTGGAGCATGAACCCATTGCGAGCATCACTCCCGCCATCGTGGCAAAACATAATATTTTATTTGTAGTCTTCATTTTTCTAAAGTAGTAATGCATAATTCATAATGCATAATTCATAATGACTTGTCGTTGACATTCTATTGAAAATGCATTTCTGGGACTATGCTGATAATATAATCAATTTATAATCAAATTCCGCAATCGTATTGTTTCGTTGCCAAGCTATAACCTCTTAACCTGCGAAGCTATAATCATTTTAACCTTCAACTTGAGCTTGCGAAAGTTGAGTTAATTTACTGGAAATAAGCATCGTTCTGTTTGAGAGTGCCGTGACACTTGTCAATCTCCGACTGCGGGAAGGGGAGATACTTCTTATTGTCGGTGTAGTTGCCGGTGCGGTCGTCGGGAATTTCATTGCCTTTCACAAGAAGATCTTTTGCAAGCCCTGTGCGGATAAGGTCCCAATAGCGCTTTCCTTCGCCGAGGAATTCCCATGCACGCTCTTGGATGATATTATCGAGAGTAGCGGGAACAGGACTGAGGCCGGCTCTTGCACGTACTTGATCGAGATAAGCCTGAGCGTTCGGAGATCCGAGCTCGGCAGCATTGAGCAGAGTCTCTGAATAACGGTAGAGACGGAGGTTATTGTTGTAGTTGAGCACAGCATCTGCAATCTGACCGGAATTACCACCGATCTTGCCTGCATATTTAGCAAGGAATAAGCCTGTGTCTTGGAATCCTTCCTTATAAGATCCCGGTTCCGGACGCCAGATAGAAGCATCGCGGCGAGTGTCGGCAGGATCGTATGAGTCATAGCAAGACTGACGCACTGTGCCGAAGCCCCAACCTGTATTGTCATGTATTCCGTCGCGTGAATCATAACCACGAGGGAGGATCATACAAGGAACAACCGTGCCACCTGCCGTGCCACCCCAGCTCCAGTTGCGTGCAGCGAGATAGTCAGAATAGTTGATTTCCCATACAGACTCACTACCCCATTCGCCGGCAACGTCCCAGAGTGATGCGAAGTCTCCTACGAGCTGATACTTATTGGAGCTGATGATTTCTTCCATATACTGCAGAGCTTTTGCCTTGCGTGAAGAATCATTCTGATACATTACAACTTCAGCATAGAGCATATATACGAAGTGCTTTGTCACGCGACCAAGGTTGCCACCTTCGCACTTGTCAGGAAGACGGTTGTATGAGAGTGCTTTGTCAAGGTCGGCAATGATGAATTCATACACTTCATCGGCTGTATACTGAGGAGCGAGGAAATCGCCGCTAAGATTCTCAGTATAGTATGCGATATTGCCCCACCAGTGCCAAAGATAGTTGTAGAAGAATGCTCGGAGAGCCAAAACCTGTGCCTCATAATGCTCACGGTTAGCGAGTTCTTCAGCAGTTTTGGGTTCCCAATAATTATACATATAGAAGATCGCATCATTGCAACGCTTCACACCTGAATAAGCGTTCGAGTAGTTGGTGTCAAGCACAACGGTCGGAGTCGTGTTGAAGTTGAAGACGGTCTTCCACTGATTCATGTCATTGACATCGCCACCGCCGGGGAAGCACTGGTCAGCAAGAACTTCAGGATAGATGTTGATGCCGCAGTAGTTGTTTGCGTAGTCAAACCAGTGCAGAGGGTCGTAAGCGGCTACGACAGCCTGCTGAATATTTTCTTCAGTCGTATAATAGTCCTCGATAGTCTCCTGAGTATTGTTGGTGATGTCAAGCCATTCGCTTCCGCAGGAAGAGAGACCAAGACCCATGGCAACAATGGGGAAGAGGAATAATTTATTATTGAGTTTCATTTTATTCAGTATTTTATTAGCAAACTTTCATAATTACATTTTCTGTTGAACGCCGGACACAAAGTGTTTGCTTTATAGGCGTAACTAATTATGAATTATGCATTATAGATGATTAGAGAGAAATATTAAAACCTATAGAGAATGTACGAGCTTCCGGATAGTTACCGTAGTCAATGCCTATGTTTGTTCCGTCGCCTACCTCAGGAGTGAAACCATGATACTTGGTTGCTGTGAAGAGGTTCTCGCCCATTACGAATACCCTGAAGTTGTCAAGACCAATCTTTCTGATGATATTGAATGGGAGGGAGTAGGAAAGCGTCAGGTTAGCGCAGCGAAGATAAGCTCCATTGTGGATATAGAGGTCAGAGCTCTGCCAGTTGCGTGTATCAGCGAGGCGATAGATAGGAATTGTGTTGGAAGATCCTTCTCCTGTCCAGCGGTTGAGCATCCAAGAAGGCATGTTCTTTGCCGGAGTGTCGCCACGGAGAGCCGCATCGTAGATCTGATTGCCCCATACGCCTTGGAAGTAAGCAGTCAGCTGCAGGCCTTTCCAACCTAAACCAACATTGAAACCGTATGTCCAATCAGGAAGTCCTTTACCTATTTTCGTGCGGTCATCGGCATTGATGGTACCGTCGCCGTTAGTATCTACAAATTTTACGTCTCCCGGCTGTGCAAACCAAGAAGTCTGGCCTGCTGAGAGATGATACTGAGCATTGTAAGCGTCGGCTTCAGCTTGATTTTGAATGAGA
This sequence comes from uncultured Sangeribacter sp., assembly GCA_964634905.1. GTDB lineage: Bacteria > Bacteroidota > Bacteroidia > Bacteroidales > Muribaculaceae > Lepagella. The sequence continues at coordinate 14,671 of CAZWJO010000020.1, read as the reverse complement.
CCATCGGTCTTGTATCCGAAGAAGAATGGGAACACTTCGCCATTCATTGAGCGTGCGATGTCGCCCGCAGTAGCATTGGACACCTCTGATCTCCAGCCGTCGGCATTACCGAGATTGACGAGTTTATTCTTAACGTATGAAAGATTGCCACCGAGGTTAACTTCTACTTCTCCGAAAGAATGAGCCCAACGAAGGTCCATTTCAACGCCGGTGTTATCCATTGTTCCGACGTTGCCGATAGGAGCAGTCTCGCCCACGTATGTCGGGATCATCATGGTCATAAGCATACCTGTGGTGCGCTTCTTATACCAGTCGATTGTGAACTGGAGAGAGTTGTCGAGGAAACCGAGGTCAAGACCTACGTCGGTCTGTGTTGATTCCTCCCATTTGAGGTCGGGATTGGCAATACCTGAAGCCTTGCTGCCGTAGGTCTGGCTTGAACCCTCCGGACCGAAGTAATAGTTATTGTTGCCGTCTGTAAGCACTGTATAGCGGAAATCACCGATAGATTCGTTACCGTTCTTACCCCAAGATACACGCACCTTAGTGTTGCTCCACCAGTTAGGCCTTGTTTCAAGGAAAGGTTCGTTTGTGATATTCCATCCTGCTGAGAATGATGGGAAAGTAGCCCATTTATTGTTAGCACCGAAGCGGGAAGAACCGTCGCGACGTACTGTAGCTTGGATCATGTAGCGGCTGCCATAGTCGTAAGATACTCGACCGAAATAAGAGAGCAGTTTTGGCCATGCTGAATTAGGACCGGCATCACCTGTACGGTTACCACCGTCTTCTTCACCCGGACGCCCTTGCGCTACTGTCACCCATGGCTTGTCGAAGTTGTTAAGCTTATTGGCTGATGCGTTGATCCACCATCCTGTGCTTTGTTTTCCTGACTGACCAAGCACAACGTTGATATGGTTTTCACCGAAAGTCTTATCGTAGAGCAGCAAGTTTTCAAGCTGCCATGTCCAGCCGCGGTTCATTTCTGAAGATGCAGAAGCATGGATTGCATCCGTATTGCTCAAATTACTGTAATAGTTAGGTTCGCTGTGGCCATTGTTACCCCAGAAAGCGAGGTCACCGCCGAAGCTGATACGGTAAGAAAGGCCATCCCAGATTTGGAGTTCACCGATAATGTTGCTGACAATCTTGTGACTCCAATTGTTGGCTGATGGGAACGACCAACCATAGAATGGGTTGGTGAGCTCCTGATAACCGCCGCCAAATGCTTCAGGCACTGTATAAAGGTTGCCTGCTGCGTCATATTTCGGGACATATTTGTCGTTGCCTGCATAGTAGTCGAGCTGATGCTGATACTCAGGAGTTCCCGGTTTGAGAGTCGGAGTCAGAATTGGTGACATACCGATAGCGTTTGTGATGGCACCACCGTAGTAGCCACCGCCACCGCCGAATCCCTTAGAATGTATGCGAGCGTAAGAAAGGTTTGTGGTCAAGACAAACTTATTGAGCCAGTTGCGCTTCTTGCTTTCGTCGAAGAGTGTATAGATATTGTTGGCTCTGAGTGTCAGACGATTATAATTAGACTGATCATAGTTACCGCCGATAATACCCTCCTGATCAAAGTAGCCGAAAGAGAGGAAGTAGTTGACTTTCTCGCTTGCGCCGGATACGGAAAGTTGATGGTTCATTATAGGAGCATTATCATTGAAGATGGCTGCTTGCCAGTCGAATCCTTGACCATAGCTGTAGGGATCGGCGTAAGGAGCCGGTTGACCGATATTCATGTAGCCTTCATTCTTCATTATAGCGTATTGGGTGGCGTTGAGAATGTCGATAGACCTGAGTTTCGACTGCCAACCGTATGAGAAATCGTATGTGACTTTTGCACGTCCTTGAACACCATTCTTGGTGGTCACAAGGATAACACCATTAGCGGCGCGGGCACCGTAGACAGCACCTGAAGCAGCATCCTTAAGCACCTCAATACTCTTAATATCGGAAGGGTTTAGATAGTCGATGCCACCTTCGATTGGCATACCGTCAACAATATAAAGCGGGTTGGAGTTGTTAATGGTGCCGACACCACGGACACGAATCTGAGCGGCAGAACCCGGCTGACCGTTGGCGGTAGTTGCTGTCACACCTGAAGTCACACCTTTAAGTGCATTCTGCACATTGGTAGGGAGTGTCTGGGCAAGAGTTTCTTCGCCGACACTGGAGATTGCGGCGGTCACGACGCTTTTCTTTTGAACGCCATATCCGACTACTACCACGTCGTCAAGGATCTGAGAATCCTCGATCATCTGGATTGTAAGATCTGTCATCGGACCTGTCACTTTCACTTCCTGCGGAGTGCAGCCGATGTAGTTGAAATAGAGGGTTGAGCCAGTCGGGGCATTGATGGTGAAGGCTCCGTCAATATCAGTAGCCGTTCCGGTAGATGTACCTTTCACCATTACTGTAGCGCCGATCAAAGGTTCTCCGTCAAGTGCTGAAACCACCTTACCGGAGACTTTGACATCCTGTGCGCTTGCGGCCAGACATGTCAAGATCGCGATTAGAAAAAAGGTTAACTTCTTCATCTGATTAGTTATTATTGGGTTATTTGAAAATTCATAATGCATAATT
>CAZWJO010000020.1:0-11982 GCA_964634905.1 uncultured Sangeribacter sp. | reverse complement strand
AATTCATAATGCATAATTTATAATCACCGAAGAGCACATGATTATATTACAAGCTTATGATATGTTAATTTTTTTGGAAGATACGCACGTAGTCGACTATCATTGATACGGGGAGGGCATTCTCGTCTACTCCTTTGTAGCCACCCCAGTCTCCTCCCCAAGCAAGGTTGAGGATTGGATAGAAGGCATAATGGAATGGCCAGCTGTCATGGTCGGCACCCATTGATGCCTTAGTGGCGCGTAGCTGAACTTTGCCATCTACGTATGTGATTATTTCCTCCTCAGTCCATTCTGCAGCATAAATATGGAATTCCCCTTCTGCACCGGCACAATACATTTCATGAGTCTTCTGAGTCCCCTTAGTGTGATTGTAATTGCCTGTATGAAGAGATGAAGATACATAATTGGGATTGGCTCCCACTTCTTCCATAATGTCGATTTCCCCACAATAAGGCCAAGGATTCTTATTCCAGTCTACATTGGAAGGCATCATCCAGAATGCAGGCCACGTGCCCTTTCCTTTAGGAAGATTGATGCGAGCTTCGAAATATCCGTAAAGCCAACCCGTATTTGGCTTAGCGTTCATGCGTCCTGAGTATACTTTGCCATCTTTCCCTTTAAAGCAATTGATATATAGGAAACCATCCTTAACTTCGAGTGTTCGCTTCCCGTCCACTTCTTTTGAAGTATAGGTCTGCAATTCATTGTTAACATGACCAGGGGCCCAGTTTTCGATTGTCCAGTCACTGCTTGGAACAACACCCTCATTAAATTCATCGCTCCATACGAGAGAGTAACCTTCAGGAGCATTGACGACATCGCTTAGCTGGGAAACTTGGATTTCTGTCTGATCATTTCCGCAAGTGAGAGTTATCACTGCATTTCGTGTGTCGGAGGAATCGTTTGCCTTAGCATTCACTTCTACTTTTGTATCCCCTTTGCCTCCTTTAGCAGGAGTCAATGTAATCCAATCTGCATCGGCAGAAAGGCTCCAGTCAGCATTAGAGGTGATGGTGAAGGTAGTTGAGGATTCTTGACCACCCATTGTAAGTGACTTTGCAGAAGCTGTGGCTTTCGTCACATATCCTTGTGTCAAGTTGACGGTCTTGATTGTCTTGCCACCGGATATTACATTAAGGAGAGCTGAGCGTTCATCCATGCCGGAATTTGCAGTTACTGACACCTGCAACTTCGTATCTATATCTTTCAGGCCACCGCTTGGGCGAATTGTCACCCAGTCGGCATCAGTCCTGATAGCCCAATCTGCAGTAGCCTTGACTGAGAGTTCAAGTGAGGCAGCTTCAGGACCTGCAGACAGAGTCTCAGGCGATATTGTCGCTGAAACATTAGAGGGAGATGGAGCAGGGTCATCTTTAGAGTCGCCACCGCAGGATGCGACCATTGGGAAAGCAACCGCAATAGATAGAATCCAGATTATGAAATTTGTTTTCTTCATACGTAGGTTATTATTTTTGTCGATTATGGTATTTGACATTTGCAAAATTAGCAAATCCTTTCAAATATGGCTCACGTGAGAATATAAAGGTAAATAGCGATAAAATTAAATTACTATCTTTCATAAAGTTAAAGGAAAGATATAAGTAAATCAGAATGCTATGATTACAGTGTCAAATTTAGGTAGTAAGCATGCTCCGCATGCGTCCCACGCAGTCTAAAGCAACCTTCATTCTTCTTCTGGTGTATTCCCAATACGGTTATTATATACTGTCCGAATTGACACATTAAGCATCTCGGCAATTTCCGCGCTCTTTGAGATGCCGAGTCGTCGGAGAGCGTAGATACGGAGTTTTGTATTCAGAGTTTTGGTTTTTGCTATTGAGTCCGAAGATAGCCTGCTCTCTTCCGGCACAGATTTATTATATTCTTCGATGAAATCGGGATAAATTGAAAGCACTGTCTTGTCGAAGCTTTCATAGAAACCTTGATATTGCTCCTTTATTAGTTCCGGGTCGTTGATAAGAATGCCCAGATCATCGATTTGCTTTACCTTGTATTTCTTGAGCAATTTCTTCCGGTATCCTTCAAGGGCATTGATATATTGAGTAGTCAGCTTGAAAGCGTATGCAAGAAGGCTAAGTTTCTGTTTGTTGGCCTCATTCAGTTCATTGTTTGCCTTTTCAAGACCTTCGATAGCTTCATCTCTTTCTTTGATAGATTGGTCCCTTTCCTTAATGGATATTGTCAACTCGTCGTTGGTCTCTTTAAGCAAATTACGTGTCTTTTTGAGTTTGCTATATTCAATTCTGATGAAAATTATGCTTGCAATCAAAATTATGGAGAGGATGCCTAAAATAATGACATATATGGAAAGTCGATGATCACGCTTTTCCAATTCCTCTCGGTATGCATCTCTGACTGCAGGAAGCACATGAGATAGATTTACCATCCGGTAACGGTTGTGATAGCTATTCGCCTGCTCCACTGCATAGAGGAAATAGTTGTAAGCGCGGTTTAGGTCTTCTTGTTCAAAGAGATAATATGCAAGTTCTTGGATGGCTGCTATTTCGCGGTTCACTATAAGGGCATCGTTGATGGCAGCCTTTGCCTTATATTTGACCATTTCAGATTTATCGCCAATAGCTTCATAATAACGTCCCAACCAATAAGCATTGATGGCATTCTCTCTGGAAATATCTTTTCTTTCATTGACTGCTCTTTTGATCTCTGCCACATCAAGAGTAGACAATTCGGTTCCCCCTCTTTCGATAGCAGTGGCAATGGGAACCCAAAGAAAATCGTTGTTATGAGGAAGGCTCATAGCCTTTATCGAATCTCTATATTGGTTGGCCTTAGTTATGTCTTCTTTCGACATCTTCTGATTGGTATCGAGATATACCGATCGCATAGAATAAATATATGCAATGCTTTCGAAATACTTCGACTTCATTTCATCGCTGAGCCTCGAGGAGTCGATCCCATGAAGAAGATCCATAGTCGTATCAAAAAGACCCTGAACAGTATATATGAAAGCCTCGTTGAGTTTCCATTGGGTCAACAAGTCATAATTTTCCGGCATTGAGTGTTCAAGAATCTTTCTTGTTTCAGTCGCATACCGGAGGGCAGAATCAGAATCAAACACCAAATACTCGTCATACAGTTGCCTCGTAAGCCCAGCCCTCTCAGTATTGGTCTTTGCCTTTCCGAGGGTTTCACGAAGGCCATTTATGCGTATTTCCTTCTCCTTGACAAGATTGTTATGATTAGCAATGATAGAGTCAAGCTGAAGCAGCAGAACGCTATTCTCCTTATCCATAACCAAAGTAGCGTATGAATTATACTGACCATACGCAATGATCAAAAGAAGTATGAGTATCTTAGATATTAGATTCACTTTCATTTGTTACGAAATACATCAAAAAGCATTACGCAAATTTAATAAATTTTATCAAATCCACGAAAAACCCACACAATTTTAACATTTGTTATAATTCCAGACTGTATTACCCAATATCTTCCGTCATTATAGTCATGCGCAGACAGGTGAGAGACGAAGATCTATCTAATGATTTCCCAACCCTCAATCCGGCGAGACTCTGACGAAAAGTTGACTCCGATCTTGAAAAGTTCCCGAGCATCCGTCTGAAATTGACGTCCATACTGCTTATCCTCAATCTGTTTGAGAGCTTCCTCAGGAGTCGAATCGAATTTAAGCTCTATGATATAGATATAGTCATCAGTCTCGATTAGCAAGTCGATGCGGCCGTCAGATGTGTGCGCTTCCGCCTTCGTTTCAATCCCTAATAAGGTCGTGAGAATGTAGAAGGCATTGTGGAAATTGTTCTCATTGTCCATCTTCAAGTCGTAGGGCACACTTGCGAAGTAGGAATCGAGATATTTCATGAATTTCTCTGGATTCCCTCCCTCTATTCCCTCGCAAATACCGTCAAGAACATCTTTGACAGTACCGCTTTTGACTTTGATGTAGCTATGCAATAACCCATTGAAAAGTGCTCTCTTGATTTCCTCATTTGGCACTTTCAGACGGACTTTATTTTTCTTCTTGTCATACGATGCTATTGTCAAATATCCGGCCTGATATAAAAGTGCAGTTGGATCTGCATTGCGAAGATCAAGACCTGCGAGGTCGTCCAATTCCCAATTGGCGTTAAGGATTTTTTCAATATCGACATTTGCATCTAAAAGAGCCTCCGCTATGACAGAAGTACCTCCTGTTCCACTCCAATATTTACGGATATCTTTCTTCGACAAGCAATTAAGCACTGACCATGGATTATAGATGTCGCTCCCTTTCTTAGCAAACCGATAGCCATCGTAGTTATGTTTTAAGAGTAGACAAGCTTCTTCGTAGCTGATTTCGTATTCATCCGCAAGAGCTTGAATGCCCTCTTGGAAATTGTCAAACAACTCTTTCTCTGTTATTCCACAAATATCAGCATATTCATCATCAAAAGTTATATCATTGAGATTATTTAAATCTGAGAAAACGCTGAGTTTGCTGAAGCGGCTTATACCTGTCAGGAACACGAGTTTTATATATTTGGCTGAGCTTTTGAAGTTGGAATAAATGCTCGCCAATTTTTCACGATAATGCTCGAAATTTTGATCCTTTCTGAGATTTCCAACCAACGGTTTGTCATACTCGTCAACGAGTATGACCACCTGCTTGCCGGTTTTTTCGTAAGCACTCCGGATGATTGTCTTAAATCTCTGGGATAATTCTGTATCTTTTACATCAATTTCATATTTCTCCTCCCATATTCGGAAAAGATTGTCAAGAACACCGTCAAGTATCCCCGGTACGGCATATTTATCTGTGTTCAGATCAAGGTGAAGCACAGGATAAGCCTCCCAATCCCAGTCAGCCGAGTCAATATCAAGACCCTTAAAGAGTTCCCGCTCCCCTTCATAGAAATATTCAAGTGTCGACAGGAAGAGGCTCTTGCCAAATCGTCGTGGACGAGCAAGGAAATAATATTGACTTTTACTTCTTATGATTTTCTCTATGAAAGAAGTCTTATCAATGTAATAAGCGCCACCCTCTCGGAGTGTCTTAAAATCCTGCTGCCCTATGGGATATTTGTCTTCAACCATCATAATTCATAATTTTTCAGCAAATATACTCATTTTTCTCCATTTATCCAAATATTGAAGTTTCATTATCTCCCTATGTTTGCTTTTCATTGTAGTTTTGAGCTGACTATCCAGCGTAGGGCATTGACAAAGAGCAAGTTTTGGGTCGCATTGGTAAATTCCTGATCTCCGTGCCCGATGTTGAGGTAGATCATACGATAGTTACTCAAGCAGATTATCGGCAATCGTCTTGCTTAGGATATGTTCGGGACCATCACCGGCATAATCCCAATACATCCCGCCAAGTAGACCATTTTCCTTTATGAAGTCACATTTAAGTGCTACCGACTCCGGATTGTCATAACTAAGCACAAGAGTTCCCGTGCTATCGGCTATATAAGGTGCTTTAGCTTCTGAATCCCAACATTCTCGGCATCCTTCTTTGACGACGATATCCTTATAGTCTACGAAGTTGGAATATGGGTCTTTACCACGACCATATAGGGGGATTCCTAAGGTAAGTTTATTTGCTGGGATTCCAGCCTTAAGATGGACTTTCATCGCATTTCCTGCACTGTTTTCTCCGCATATAGCTGACGAATGGAGAGGACTGTGATGACGGGGTGGATTACCCATATCGTATGACATGATATTGACAAAATCCACGTATGGCAAGATAGATGGGAAATCAATGAAATCCGCACTGCTTATACTTGCAAGGGTAAGCAATGCTCCATCGGGAAGTGCCGAACGGATATCTTTAATCAGTAGAGTAAAATTTTTTGTATCGTCAGGAGAAGAAGAAATTCCTGCTGCATTACTCGTAGGGTACTCCCAATCGATACCAATTCCGTCAAGTCCATATTCGTCAACCACACGACGGCAATCTTCAGCAAAACTCTTACGCAGCTTCGGATCAGCCGCCATTTCACTGAAGCGACCACTACCCCATCCTCCGATAGACAGCTGCACCTGAAGATTTGGATTCTCACGCTTCAATCTAACCATATCTTCAAGACGTTTGGGATTTGATACATCCACCCCATCAAATATCTCGTTAACATGACCAAAAGCATAGTTAATGTTTGTCATATCAAAAGCAGACGGCATCCCATTGCTCCAAGATGTCACGTACGCTACAACCCGCTTTTCTGAATCAGCTGGATTCTCTCCTCTTGATGCTGCACTGACATTAACAAAGCATGCAGATACTGCCAAAGACATCAAAAGCATTGATATTTTTATAATCAAATTGTTACACATAGCATAAAATATTAATGAGATAATTATTTTCTTACCATACGTTTGCGTAGAAGAGCCTCAAGATAATAGTAATCGGCGTAGACGAGGGGGACATCAATTTCGCTGCCTGCGGGATGATGACCTGTGGAATGGCGGAGCAAAAAGCCTTCCATCTCATCGGGAGATGCTGAATAGGCCGAAGAAGAGAGTGAGGCAAGAATCTTGTCTGCAGCTTCTCTATAGGCACTCTTTCGGTCGGAATCCACATACCCAGCCAACTCATAAAGCCCCGATGCAATCAGAGCAGCGGCAGATGCATCGCGAGGTACATACGGATTATCATTAGTTTCTGTTCCAGGTGCCTTCATATCCCAATATGGCACTAAATCTTCGGGCATATTGGGGAGATTAAGAAACCAATCGGCAATCTTTCTGGCATGTGTTAGATAGCGATCATCTTTCGTGAAACGATAGCACATCGTGTAGCCATACAGACCCCATCCTTGTCCACGGCTCCAAAAGGAATCATCGGCATATCCTTGATGGGTCATTTTCATTCTTACACTTCCATCCACAGGATCGTAATCCACCACATGATAAGAAGAACCGTCAGGACGGAAATGATTTTTCAAAGTCACATCTGCATGGCTGACAGCGACATCCCTAAATTTAGGATCGCCCGTGGCTTCTGACATCTTGAAAAGCATCTCAAGATTCATCATATTGTCAATAATCACTGGATATTTCCATTTGTCGCGGTTATGATCCCATGATCGGATAGCTCCTACAGTCGGATTGAAGCGTGTGCATAGGGTCTCAGCTGATTGTCTGACCACATCGAAATAACTTTCTTCGCCCGTGATTTCCCATGCCTTTCCAAAGCTGTCGCCCATCATGAATCCGAGGTCATGTGTGCCTCCATGCCATTTAGACTCCTCAATAGGCCATGTATGGCTCACAGCTTGTTGCCGCCAATACGGGTCGTTGGTAAACTCATACATCATCCAAAGTTCTCCCGGGAAGAACCCGGAAGTCCAATCGTGAGGATGGACGAGCGTCAGGGACCCGTTGTTGTCGATAGAACGTGGACTCACTTTTCGTTTGGCGGCATTTGCCTCCTTTTGTTTCTCCTCCTTGACTCTGCCGATTGCATAATTAAGGGATTGAGAAGCCTTTGCAAAGGCATCATCCACTTCATCTGGAGTGTAGTAGAGAAGTGTAAATTTGTCTATAGGGTTAAATATGCGGTTTTGCAGATAGGCATCCGCATAGTCGGTGCGACTTGAGTCAATCATCGAATACACACGCCATAAATCTTTGGCCATATCTTGCTGCCTTTCTTCCCATCGCGACAGTTGCTCCCCGGGCCATTCACTCTGATCTTTGCCAAAATATGAGGCCATAAAATCCAACGCTTTATAAAAACTGCGTCCTTCTGCATCCGTCATCGAATCGATTTTAAGACCGAGCTTCTGCGCCATCAAAAAAATGTCGATGAAATGGGTAAGATTATAGTGGGAATAATGATAGGAAAGGGTGCGCCCCATCTCATGAGGTTGCTTCCCGTCCGGATCAATCTGCTTAAACATCCTCTTTGTAGGGAAGTCATTGATGATTTGGCGGGCAACTTCCGGCTTGTCTGCGTACATTGCGATTGCTATTGCCTGGGCATCGAATGCCACAGAATGATTATTCTTCTGATTGCTTTCCTCTTTACCTTGAAGCGACGTCTGCATCCATTCAAGCATTTTCCCCATCCATTTCTTAAGTTGGCTATCCTTCTTCGGAGTCCAAGACTTTGACCCTTTGAGTAGAACTACACCATCGAGCATTTCTATGAACGAATATCCATCTATAACACCATAACAGCGACCTTTATTCCCATTATGCCCCGGAGTAATCTGGGCATATTCAAAATTGGGATTCATTCGTGTTGCGGGGTCAAGAAACCATACTTCAAGAAGTTCAGTTGCTTTTGCAGCATAGCGTTCGTCGCCACTCAGATACCATGCAAGTGAAAGGTCTGCAACCCGTTGTGCTGTTTCTCCAAGACGATTCCTGTCGTAGAGTGCAATCTGAGGATTAGTAATTCCGTCACGATTGATGTATGGCAACCCATCTGGTTTTGATGGATCAGGATGGTAGTAACGCGCCAAGCTTGTATAGTCATGATTGTTGCCGCTCGGGGAAGGAAGCTCTTTCAACATGACCGAAAGAGGCTCTGCATCAAGCAAGCCATCTGCCTTCTGAATCAAGGCTTCGTATGCCATTGAATACATAGGCCGAACAAGATTTACTTTTACCTTATCAAGATGCTCTCTGTTCCAGACAGACTGTGCGCATGCAGCCACAGCTACAATTGCTGCTATTGAAAACGATATGAATTTTTTCACTGATATATTGAATTAAAGTTTACGTATTTTGATTGCAGATAGATGGGTCACTCCATCATTGGGAATGAAGCAGATTGAGAGGCCGGACTCGTTAGCTAAAGTAATATAACTCCTTTTGACCATCGACTTTGGTCCTGATATTGAACCAGGAGAAAAATCTTTCTCTACTACAGTGCCATTGATGGAGATATTCATGTTGGTCCAAGAATTATTGCCAGATCCTGCATTATGACCAAGCATATAGGCAGACATCTCTGATGGCGAGGAGAGCTCTGCAAAACTTAGCTCAATCTCGTAGGCACCAGGAATGACATTGAAATGATATTCTTCTATCCTCTTCCTACAAGTTTGAATAAGTGGGTGGTCGGCAGTAAAAGCTATTTCATCCTGACTGACAGCTTTCTCCCCTCCTACATAACCAAAACCGGAATCCTTGTTGTACGGTCGGTCAGGGAGCCAGATCATTCCGGTTTCGTCAGATCGAAACCAACAGTCTGAACCAACATTGACTGCAAATTCGCCATCCTTGAGATCTAGCATACCATTGTTGCATCTCACAGCCTCAAGCAGAATCTCACCAGCATCTAAGATTTTTGAAGGCTTTCCGGGATAAGACATTGTCAAAATATTGCTTCCCTCATGGAGTGGCACGTCAAAAGTTGCCGTGCAATTCTCCACATCCTTCACTCCAAGAGTATCGCCATCAAGACTCAGCGACACACGGGGAAGATTTGTATATATTTTCACCGGATGCAGAGCAATGCCATCCTTATCAATCAAGTCTTTCCGCTTCGTCCAGTCATCGATGGCTATATGAGCGATTGTGTCTGACTCAATATCATGCCACATTGCGGAGAAATAGTAGAATACATCCTTTTTATCTCGGTTATTGGCAAGTATCCCTTTGTTGTTGATATGTGGCATAGATTCAGCCCGATTTGCAGATGAAAAGTCAATCAGATTCCAATGAGATGCTCCAGCGACAAAAGCAGAGTCTTCTATCACCGGGAGATAAGATTCAAGATAGTCTTGCTGATACTCCATGCTGAAATCAAATGCTTTTGGTGCGAAAGAATGAAGCCTATGGTCAGAGCCGGCACCATATTCACTTACAATTATCTTGTGGTCGGGATGCTCTTGATGTTGACGTGAGAGAAACTCGGGAAAGTCCTCATACTTGCCCCCATACCATCCTTGATAAAGGTTCCATCCTTTGACATCTGTGATATCAGTAAGCCCAGCTTCATGGTATACGTCGCTGCCGTGGAAAGCCATAGCAGTCATCCTGTCTGAATCTTCTTCTCTCACTACGTCTGCAAGCCGATGGGCGAGTTCACGTGTGCGCCTCCAAGTCTCCTCCTCCCCTTTGCCTGGCACTCGGAGCAAGATTTCATTCATATATCCCCACATAGCGATAGATGGATGATTGCGGTGACGCCTTAACATATCGCGAAGCATTGACTCGCAGTTGTCGGCGAAACCTTCATATTCAGGGACATAGTCAATGACGGGAATTTCTTCCCAAACTATGAGACCCATCCGATCACACATTTCAAGCACTGCATCATCCTGAGGATAATGACTAATCCTTATGAAATTAGCCCCCAACTCCTTAGCAAGTCTGATATCCCTACGATGCTCTTCGTCGGAAAGTGCTATTCCAACACCCTCTCGGTCTTGATGCCGGCAAATCCCTCTAAGCTTATAGGGCTTCCCATTTAAAAGAAAACGTCCTTCATCATCAAATTCAAACGAACGGAATGCTGTGTATGTGCCAGCTTCATCAAGAATCTTATTCCCATCGAAGATTTCAACCGTCACTTTATATAAATTGGGGTTTTCAGGACTCCAAAGCGATAATCCTTTCAGACTTTTAAATTCAAATATAAACTGATCAGAAGATTCCGGACGAACTTTTACTTTTTTATTTATTTTTCCTATCGTCTGTCCAAGTGGATCTGTAATGATCACAACTGCATCCAGATCTGCCGATTTGCCAGTATCGTTGACAATATTTCCCATCACCTCAACCGATCCCTCATTCTTTCCATTGACTTTGCTGACAACATTGAATCCCTCTTCTGTGCCGTTGATTAAATCAAGATGGATATTATCCGTAGAAATAATCCACAAATCACGATATAGTCCACCCATAAAGGTGAAATCAGCGGAATAAGGAGGAATGTCTTTACGGGAATTGTCTACAACCACTGTTAAATCATACGTATTATTTCCCTTATTATTCCTTATGAATGGAGTGATGTCGAAAGTATGAGATGAATATGCGCCTATCGTTCGGCCCACATATTCCCCATCCAAAAATATTTCAGCTGACGTAGCTGCCCCATCGAGTTTAAGGAAATGCCTTTCCCCTGACCTATCTTGAGGGATTGAAAGAGACTTAGTATAGATTCCCTTACCCCTATAATAATCTCTCGACTTATACGCATCCTCTGAATTCCAGCAATGAGGAAGATGAACGGGAGTCGCAATCGAGTCTGAAGGTATGTGGAAAGCCCATCCATCATTGAGACTTCTCAGCGTACGAGCATCTATTGAGATTGCCTGAATCATCGACAAGGACAAAACGGCAGAAAAAAGTATCGTATTTGTGATGCATCTTTTCATGATCAATATATGGTTAAAATTCGAAATCATCTGCAAATATACCACATATTGAAGACTTGCACAACAGCAAGTAAGATCGGCAAGTAAATACCATTTATGCTATTTTCTTGACCTTAAACTCTTTAATCTACCAATCCTCCTCTGAAAAGTAAATAATTTGCCGTAAGATGGAATTGATTCCCTATCTAATGATTTCCCAACCCTCAATCCGGCGAGACTCTGACGAAAAGTTGACTCCGATCTTGAAAAGTTCCCGAGCATCCGTCTGAAATTGACGTCCATACTGCTTATCCTCAATCTGTTTGAGAGCTTCCTCAGGAGTCGAATCGAATTTAAGCTCTATGATATAGATATAGTCATCAGTCTCGATTAGCAAGTCGATGCGGCCGTCAGATGTGTGCGCTTCCGCCTTCGTTTCAATCCCTAATAAGGTCGTGAGAATGTAGAAGGCATTGTGGAAATTGTTCTCATTGTCCATCTTCAAGTCGTAGGGCACACTTGCGAAGTAGGAATCGAGATATTTCATGAATTTCTCTGGATTCCCTCCCTCTATTCCCTCGCAAATACCGTCAAGAATATCTTTGACCGTACCGCTTTTGACTTTTATATAACAGTCCAGCAGATGGTTGAACAGGGCTTCTTTTACCTCCAAATTGGGGATTTTTAG
>CAZWJO010000019.1:0-34076 GCA_964634905.1 uncultured Sangeribacter sp. | reverse complement strand
TCGCTTCCGCCGTCGGTGTCGAATGTGATGGTGTACTGGTTGATGGTCCAGAGAGCCTTCACGGTGATGTCCTCAGCAGGCATCTTGGCTGGGATTTCATTGTCCCAGCCCTTGAAGGTGTAGCCAGTCTTGGTCGGGTCTGCAGGAGCTGTCACTTCGCTATCGTAGTCCTGTGTGATGGATGCGATTTCGCTTCCTCCGTCAGTGTCGAATGTGATGGTGTACTGGTTGACTTTCCATATAGCAGTGTAAGTGATGCCATCTACCGGAACTGTTGCGCCTTCCTCAAAAACCGGATTCCAACCTCCAAAGGTAAAACCTGTCTTGGTCGGAGTCTCAGGTGCAGTAATTACAGCACCAAATTCAAGAGACTCAACAATATCTTCCTTTCCATTGTCAAGAACGAATTTGACATCATATTTCTTCGCTTTGAAATTAGCAACAAGAGCAATGTTTTGGGAAGCAGTGAACTGATATGGGTTTTCAGTAGAAACCTCCGTACCATCAGCAGTCCAGTTTACGAACTCATATCCTGCCACCGGAGTAGCAGTCACAGTGACGGGAGCACCGCTTGCGACCGTCTCTCCGCCGCCAGCAATTTCCACAGCACCTTGAGCTTCATCGGAAGAGGAAGCGGCCACGGAATAAGTAGCAATGATCTCCGCATTATATTCCACGTCGTCCATATCAATGTCCAGGCCTTCATTAGTTGACAGGAGGGAGTTTTTGAACATCACCTTTGTCGGACCGACTATGGCATCAGCACTTGTTTCAACGTCCATTTCTATCAAGTAACCCGAGTCAGCCTGAAGACGCTCTCCGCTGGGACCGTACACTATGAAGGTATAGAAATCGCCATTGTTATTTATAGCTAATACCAATCCTTTGTCTCCCCACGGGCCGTCATTGCAGATTGAAGCCAGAAGTCGATCTTTACTGTTTTTGGCGATTTGAACCCCAGCCGGGAGGTACATGTCGGCCTGAACAGCGCCACGCTCCTCTGACAAATCTATATGCAAATAGATTTTTTCTGTAGTTCCCCTCTCGAATTTATAGGAGCTGAGAGTAAGAACATTTTCGATTGCGAATGCCGCATTGGCAAAGCAGAAGATCGAAACGATTAGAAATAATAGTTTCCTCATATAGATTATTTGTTGATGATTATGTTTACGACACTCACGACGTCACCGGCAGTGATTTTTCCATCTCCGTTTGCATCCGCAACTTCGTCAATAAAGAATGACGGTTTGTTGCCGATGATGGTATTAACCAATGACACCACATCACCAGCAGTCACTTTTCCGTCGCCGTTGACATCGCCCATTTCGTAAGCCGGGCCAACAACGCCAAGGGATGCGGATGTGGAATCAAATTCCACATCCTTATCTTGACTATTGATAAACTTAGTGTTGAAAACCTCAACTGTACCTCCAGCAAAACTTTGAGAAACCATAACATTCAGATTGACAAGCACACCGTTTTCGCCTGAGAATGCTTTGTGGGAAGAAGAAAACGCTCCCATAATCAAAGATCCATCTGGGAGAAGGTTGCTATTCACTCTGAAATTTCCATCGTCAGCACGATTAGAAAGAGTAACTTCCAACTCCCCATCGGTCCCTTTTACTACTTCTAAACCAGCAGGCAGACTGACATTAGCTTGAAAACCGAAAAATTCTTGAGAATTTTCAAGGACGAATTGAAGAGTTTCTATCTTGCCGCGTTCAAGATCCTCTGGATTTACATAGAATCTATCAGCAGTTGCTGCAAATGGAGCGACCAGCGACAATAGCAAAAGAATTGCAATTAAATATCTCTTACTCATATCACAAAATAACTTTAAGGGTCTTATTACCAGCCTTCACGACATAGAGACCAGATGAAAGATTGACAATTTCAAGAGCATCCTTAGCCACGAAAGACTTGACTATCTTACCCTCGATGGTGCATATCTCCACATTATTTCCGATTGCATTGACAATATGGATATTGTCTGCAACCTTAATGATCTGGAGACTATCATTTTCCATGGATTCCACTCCTGTCGTATTCTCAACCCTGCAGCCAAGTCGATATTCATTAGCATCCGAATCAGCAGCAAGAATGTGGGAAACTGAAATGCCCTCAACGCCAGAGAGGTATGAATCGGCAACAAGCTCAAGTATAGGCTCATTGTTAGCAGCAAATGCCTGGTTACCAAGATCAAAGATCGCCACCCGAATATGAGAGTCATCAATTCTTCTTGACTCTAATGAATGACTGCCAGCCACTCTGCTACCAGGCTTCAACTCTACATGCAATCCTTCAGGAAGTGTAACATCAGCTTGAAGAGCTACATAGTCGATGGAATTGTCGAGAGTCACAGCAATAGCTGAGCGACCATCTTCGGTAGTAGTCAAATTAGCAATAACGAGAGCATCAGAGGACTCTTCAATATTGTTGACGGCAACTATGCGTGACTGAACAGATGAAGCAAGAGGTTGATCAAGAACTAAGCTAACTGTGGCAGAAGCATCTGCAAAGGTAATGTTACCGTCTTCACTCTCATTGACATTAGCACCTTTGACATAGAATTCTGTCCACTGAGCCTCATCCCAATCTTGAGGAGCAGTCTTCTTCTGCACAACATAATTTGAGATATCAACAGCATCGGCAATAGTAATCTCGCCGTTCCAATTTGCATCACCCAATTTTGGATAAGATTTGAGAACACATTCGGAAGAGATCTTACCACAAGAGGCAGTGATTGTTGCGTTTCCAACGCCAACCATAACCACATTGCCGTTTTCATCGACCATAGCCACGGACTCGTCACTGGATGCCCAGACCACAGTCTTGTCTTCTGTCTCTTCAGGGAGAACAGTAGCATTAATCCTAACCTTATCTCCAAGAGTCAAATCTACTGCTTTCTTGTCAAGATTGACAATTTCAGCGAAAACAGGAGGAACAGTCAGAATAAGGCGAGAGACAACAGGAGCGAAAGATGAGCCATCTACTGAAACAGTGATGTCCACTTCACCAGGAAGATCGCCAATAAAGGCTATTTCGGCCTTACCTTCATTATTAAGAGTGGCAGACTGCTCAACAGTTACAATTGAAGAACCAGCTTTTACTGAAAGAGTCTTGCCAGCCGCTCCTTCCCCAGGAAGGACTTCGACAGTAAGCTTACCTTCTTCACCGATATAAGCTTGAATCTGCTCATCGACATTTATTGCAGTGATGCTTGGCTCAACAAGGAACTCCTGAACGAAAGTCTCTTCCATCTGGATTCCAGCGTAGCTTGTCACCTTATTAGAAATCATCAGAGTTACCAAATTCTCAGCAAACGGTTGGTCAGCTTCGAAACGAATAGCAGATGCATACGTAGCTCCATCAACTTCTTCGGGATTAATCATCACAATTTCTCCATCAACTTTCTCGCCATTGACACTCACAATGACATTAGAAGAATTAAATAGAGAAGGAGTCATATATTTATCAAATTCAAACTCTATTGACTGTTCATAGGCATGAGCATCCTTAACTTCCGGACGTACCGTCTGAATCATGCCAATATTGACATCAAGTTGTGGAGGAGGCACTGGGAGCCATTCAGTAGAAGCAGCCTCATATCCTTCTTTCTCGAAACGAACCTGCCATTCACCTTGTGGGACATCCCACTGGTACATGCCATCAGCATCTGTGAAGAGAGGATTCTCTTGTGCGTATGCCTCAGCATCCCACTTAACAACTTTCTCGGATACCTCACCATACATATCTTCTGCCCACTCCTTATAATAGATTGTAGCCATCACGCCCGAGAGACGATTGGAAGGAACAGCTTCATATACATAACCAGAGGGGTCAATGATAGGAATAATGTCGGGACAACGGAACTGTTCGTTAACATTATCGACGATATCCTTGGCATTTATCCCTGCAGAATCACGTTTTTCGACATAATATGTCTTGACATTTACAGGAAGACGATTTATGTCAGGGAATGATAGAGCACATACCCACGCATCAGATGCTTGAATATACTTACCATCAATCCTACGGCGAGAACCATCAGAAAGGAGAATCACAAATTCAAGATTGCGAACTTTCTTAGCATGTCCTTCACGGAAAATAGCCTTGAAAGTGAACATATCATTACCGGGCACATAAGAATACGACGAAGGAACAGTAGTAGCTTCAATATAATCGAAGTCAGCTTTTGTGCCGCCATAAATCATGTTGATATCAGTAAGTTCAGCCCAGTCTTTATCATAGATAGTCTTTCCGGTAGTGGTTTTATACTTCACGCCTTCAGGAGTGGTGATTTCAGCATAGATATAGTGCTCGGAGTAATCACCAGGATTGTAGAGGTCGAATTTCAGACGCCAGTCGCCGTTGGTCAGCGAGCGAGTAGATCCAATGAACACGTCATTGTCGTAGACTTTCACTTCGCTGAGAGCTGTAGCAGTCCCACGCGCGGCAATCCTCGTAACGGAAGTCTTCTCAGGAACGGAGATTGTAAAGTCGCCGGCAGTGAAAAGAGCCGAGCCGATAGGCTGAGAGATGAGTTCACCCTCGTATTCAAACTCAATCACAGCGCTCGGACGATAGTCGCCACCCTTGCGCGGGATGATACAGAAGCGAGGAGAAGCGTCCTTCACTTCCATTTCCACTGAGAGTCTGCCGTCGGAAGTAGTAGTAAAGTTAGCGCCATTTCCTGCTACCAGAAGAGAGTTCTCGACATAGTCGCAACCTTCAGGGATAGTGAAGATAACATTGACTTTTTCGATACCATCAGCATATTCAGGTAGGAAATCGACCTTTGAACGCACTGTGACAATCTGACCCACGGTTACAGATGTCTTATTGACACTGACAGAAGTCTCTGCACCAGTATAGTAGAATAGAGACTCATCGAATACAGGCACCACATCAATATCGATGTGAGAAATATAGCCTGATTCTACTGTGATGCCGTTAACAATATAATCTGTACACGCAGAAATACGGGATGACTGGAGCTCAGCGAGAGAACCGGCCGCAGAGAAAAGCTTGCTCGACATCATAGTGACGAGCGTGTAGTCTCCATCGGGAAGATTGAGGAAGTCCAAAGCATTGTCTGCATAAGCACCCTTCTTATAAAGGCGACCTTCCTTATCATAGAGAAGACCAACTACCTCATCAGCGTCAGAATCCGCGTAAGTTGTCTTCAGGTCGCCATTGGAAGTAAATGTAATCTTCACTTCACCCTTGTCGCCGGAAATGACAGTCTTATCGCTTGAGCCATTGAAACCACTATTGCGAGGAGTTGCCTTTACGTCAATTTCGTCGCCTTCGTCGACCTGGTCGAGAAGGAGCATGCGAGGATAGCGGAGACGGAAGTCGATGTTGCTGCCTTTAGTCAGGTTGGTGACAGTAAACTCAACATTGGCAAAATCCTTATAATCGGATAATGCGTGGTCTACTGCATCTTTCTCAATATTGTCGCGAGAAAGAAGCGAGATGAGGACTTCTGTACCAGCGAGAGGCTTCACTGACATGTTGGCAGCCGCTTCAAGTTCTTCTTTAGTGTTGAAGCCAACCGACATTTCGATATGGTCGGGAGAACCGGCAGTGATGACACCCGGGACATCATAAACTGTGATAGTATAAGCGCCGTCAGCGTCGGTTGTGGCAGTTGCAGATACACTATGCTGCCCGTTGATAGTCTGGGTGATGGTCACGTAGCCTCCTTGTAGAGGTTCGTCTAACTGCGCATCCATCAACTTACCCTTGACTTCAAACCGATTAAGAGGTAAAAGCTCAATATTAATATTATTATCGCTTTCCTTAACAACCCAATTGCCATTCTCAGGAACGACATATTCTATTGCAAGTTCGCGAGGAAGAGTAATCTCGTAGTTTACTTGGTAACCTTGGACAAGACCAGAGAGTACCGAACCGGAACCAATGAAACTATGCTTCTCGTCGAACCATGTAATCGCAGTTTCTCCAGCCTTGTCTTCTCCCTCGGGAGTAGTCAATGCAAGTTTGACTTCTTGAAGTTGGAGAAGAGAAGGGAAGACATAGTCGAAGCCTTCCTTCGGCATTTCAAAATCCAAATAAGATCCTATCACTTGGCCGTTGGGAGCCAATACATAGAGACTATATTTAGTCTCAGGGATAAGATTGCCGAAGAGGAACTTCGTCCGATTGCCAGTAATCACAAGTTTCTGACTCTGACCTGTAGAGAGATTATTGAGCTGCAAAGAGGCATTGCGGTAGCGGCCGTCGGCAGCATCCTCAGGAAGAGTCACGCTAAGGGCAGTGGAATCCTCGTCGATGGTCATAATCTTATAGCTGCTCCATGGCTCTGTCTCCATATAAATATCTACGGATCCGGAATATACCTTTACCACCAAGTTTTCAGGCACACCATAGAAAGCTTCGTAATATACACTCGGCGGCATTGCTGAGTAAAGCACGAGCTCTGAGAGGTTCTGACAATTGTAGAAGGCATAGTCGTGAATCTCAGTGACAGAGGACGGAAGAAGCACCTTTGTAAGAGCCTCGCAATTTTCGAAGATCCAAGACGGCACATAATTATAGCCGGATGTGCGGCTGAAATCAGCTTCCGTCAGACCAGTGAGATTTCGTACGACACCAATATCGTAAGGGTCCATTCTACCGATGACCTTGAGGTTGGCTACGCTTCCATAGTTATCCTCAGTCATCTGATATATAGCATCCCAAAGACGTCCAGGTTCGAAATGATCGATAATCAATTCGCCAGTGCCTTCATTCCAAGAATTAGGCCATGGTTCTCCCGGGTTGGAAGGATCGAACACGAACTGTGCGGTGTATTCAAGATTCTTGTCTCCCATTTTGATTGGAAGGTCACGGTCGGTAGAAATGATTTTTCCGTCTTGCTTCCAACAAGAGAACTTGAAACTTGAATTGGGATATGCAGACAGCCACGTCTCATCACCCTCCTTCAAAAGGAAATTATTGTTGTTGACCCATCCTGCGATGGAAGGAGTGACATAGACATTCACTTTATGAGTATATCCGTCAAGATATGGATCACCGGGATTTGAGGGGTTGAAATCTACCTTGTCAAACCAAGCGGTGAGTTCAGTCTTTTCAGCGGGCATCTGGAAATAGAAGTTGCGCTCGGTGGATATAACTGAATCACCAACCATCCATGCCCGGAATTCATAGCCCAGACGAGGATTTGTCTCCAACCAGACATATTCCTCCGCCTGTACGTAACTTGCTCGCTCATGGTTGGTAGTACCGGCACCCTCGGGGGCAGTCTTCACCGTAAGGCGATATCCCATCTGGGGATCAGGGGGATTGGAAGGGTCAAAACCCTGTCCGCTTCCTCCCTTAGCCCAGACAGTAATCACCGTAGTGAGCAGGAGCAAAAGTGATAATATTTTTTTCATCGTCGTTCAAATGTTAGTTAAAAATAACAGGACGATTATTTACCGACCTTGATCTTAATAGTCTTCTGACCAACCTTAACGATATAGATACCGTTTTCAAGTTCGGCTGAGAAGTCATTGCTGAGAGCAGCAGCCACAACCTTACCATCGATAGCAGCTACAGAGATTTCAACAGCATCATTGCTGCGGATATTGAGTACATTACCGTCGACATTTACATCAAGACCTTCAACAACAGCGGCGTCAACACCAGTATTTGATCCAGAAAGAACCAATGTGAAGCGAGCATCGTTGGTAGAAGCTTCAGCGTCAAATACGTAGTCGGCAGCAGAGAGCTCGGTAGTCTCGCCTGTCACATTGTCAATGAGGATAACAGTATAGCTTTCAGCATTACGAGAATCGAGAGAGATAGTATATTGACCTTTCTGACCGAAGCGTGCGCCAAGAGTAAACTCGCCGATGCCGAAAGGACGCTCGTCGATAGCCATGCGTACGTTGTTGTTGTTGACGAAAATCTGCGGAACGAGTTGCTCAGTGCTCATGAACTTGCTTGCGTCGCAGTTGCTTTCGTAAGCTGCGGAAGCCTCTTCATTGATGACAAGACGAGTGCGGTCGCTGCCGTTTTCGCCATTGATGTAGATGTTGAAGAGCGCACGGTCGGAATTAATGCGAGGAGCACGGGCAGCATTGATGTTGCTGAGTTCAGTGGCAGCCTTACGGCTGTGTGCACGGGCAGCTGGATTCAGCTTAAGGACATCACCTTGATTTAGAGCCTGCACAAAGAATGCCTGGAACGGTTCGAGAACGAGGTCATCATCTGCGGGAGCATACGCATAATAAGTGCCGCGTTGCCAAATAGTGATAGGAGCATCAAATTCAACACCTTTGACATTAAGATAAGCTGGGTAAGTGTTACCAGCAAGATTCCAAGAAGCATTGTGTGCAAATTCGGATGGATAAACAGCCAGTGTGTTTTCAACTGCATCTTTTGCAAATAGAGCATTTCCATTTGCAGCTGGACAGAAAGTGACGTTGACTTCTGAACGACCTTCAGCGGCGCAGTTAAAGATGTAGCCTTCCCCAGCCTTGAGTACAGTTTCGTCGGTCATATTCTGCCAAGTGTTTTCGTCAAGGTTAGCACGAGCCTCACCTGAATATTTACGAACCACCCAGAGAGCATCTTCGTCAACGTCAATATCTTTCACGTTTACATCGAATGGGAATGAGAGGAATGTCCAGCGGTCGGTGCGGAGTGTCATATTAAGGTTGATAGTCTCAGCAGTTACATTCGACTCAGGAATGATTGTAGCACCATTATAGAATTCTCCGTATGTCCAGCCATAGTAAGGATCCCAGAATTCGTCATAGTATCGACCAGACATATTAAAGTTGCCAATGTTGAGGTCTTTATTACGATTTACAGTCAGATGACCGAACTCATTCATTTCGCCGCCCTGCATATTGACATTAACTTTGTCAGCAACGCCCTTGTCACTTTTAAGGACATATTCTCGGTCTATGTCCAGAGCAGTAAGATCGTAAGGAAGTGGATCGATGTTTGCGAAGTTCAACCAGTTATCATGTAGGAGATATTCACTGATAGTTAAAGACGGGACATAGAGAGTAACTTTGGAAAGATCCATATTGTCACAACCATTACCATCGGTCGGGAACAGAATATTACATTCTATTGATTCAAGTTTGCTATTAGAGGAACGGAATGAATTGCCTCCAATACGTTTTACTTTATTGTGGATAATAAATTTCGTAATTTCCGGATTGTTTTCAAATATCCCATCATCGACATAAGTTACTTTATTCGGAATTTCCATAACTCCGGAAATACGATTGTCATTGAAAGCATAATCTCCAATCGATCCAACATTGGGACCGAAAGTAACATTCTCAATACGACATGATTCAAATGCATGAGAGCCTATTTCAATCGCAGCGTCCAAAGCCACATCAGTCAATTTAGAACAACGGAATGCACAGTAATCAAAATACTCAACATTATCAAGATTTGCGGAAGCCAGTCCGGAATATTCAAAAGCATGATCGTTAATTCTTGCGACAGATGTAGGCAAATTTATGTTTTTAAGAGCATAATTATCATAAAAAGCATGAGACCCAATTTCAGAAACACCTTCAGGTATATTAATGGATTTAAGTCTATAGCAGTATTGGAAAGCGCTGTTGTCGATAGACGTAATGCCTTCTGGAAGAATTACTTCGCTGAGATATCTAAGACCATTGCAGCCACCTACAGAGTTGAGACCGGTAGTAGCAGAGAGATCAAGAATTTCGAGACGTGGGAGACGGCGGATCATACGAAGGTCAATTTCATCCGGCGTACCAGTAACAACCAGCCAACGAACGCTGGAAAGATCATCAATGACAGCAGATACCTGTTCAGCAAGAGTGCCGGGAGTACTTACATTTACATTTATTGGAGTAGCGGGAGTCTCAGACCACAGAACATAATCCTGATTGCCTAAACCATCAGCATAAGTCAAGAAAAGCTCATCTGGAACGTAAATATTAACGAAATTACCGGAACCATCATAGAAATAGAATGCTGGTACTTCTTCAGATTTAAAGTGGAAATTGATTCTGGCTGCATAACCTTCGCCATGAAACTCAGCGTATGTAAGATGAGCAGGAACATAAATATCAGTCAGATTATCGCTCCCGGGGAAACCATTATTTTCCTCATTGTAATAATCAAGGCAGAAACGAGACACCTTGCATTTTCTCAAGGCGTACCATTCAGGATTAGACTGATATACGTAATCAGGAATAGTGATTGATTTTTCCTTTGTAATAGCCCCACGGAAAGTAATATCATCGTAAGGATATTCAAATGCAAACAAAGTGCCATTTTCGTCTGTAGCACTCCATGAAGCATAAGGAACACAGTCGTCATCGTAAACAATGGGGAGACCGTTCAAGTCTGCAATTTCCTTCTCGAAAGCATCCTTAGGATCTGTGCCTTCAGTAATCACCATGCAGCGATTTGGATCAAGAGCTCCCTTGTAGGCGTCCAGAGCAGTTTCTGGAACTGAAATAGGGGTACGAGAATAGAGCCAATCGCCAATTTCCCTATTTTCAATGTTTATGTATTCAGGGACATTCTCACTTGTGAAATGAATATTGATTGGAGCGTGATAGTCAACTTGGCGATAGTCTACAGAAGTAATGTTATTTGGAAGTGTGATATCAGTCAATTCTTGTGCGTTACCAAGAGAACTTAGAATATAGTACCAATCATCACAAAGGTTGAACCCATTGACATCGATTACACGATATTCTACATCTTTCATTTCACCGGTTTCAGGATCCATCCAGCCTTCATTGATGCACAGGTTAATGGTCTCGGGAATAGTGACGCTTGAATTTGATGTCTCCACACCCACGAAGATACACTCCTCATCGTTAGGCAGATAAAAGATTAAACGGTTGCCTTGGTCGTCAGTACCATCACAAAATTCGTAATAACCGTTGTAATTACGGTTGACATCCAGAGTGGCGGCTGAAAGAGGCAACGCTGTAAGCGCAAGAGGAGCGATGAGCAATCCTAATGCTTTCCGCTTGAAGTCAGGTTGTTTCATTTGGTTTGATCGTTAGGCGAATGCAATTCCTCCGAAGCATCCTATGTTAATGTATTAGAGTGAAATTTGATACGGAGAGACGAGGAATTGGTCCGTAGGACATCCTTCTCCATATATGCTGTTTTCAAATTTGGAAGCCCTAATTGGCAAAAAATTATTCAATCATTTTTTGATATGTTTATAATAATACAGAAATAATCGCAAAAATAATATAAAAATTTGAGTTTACTTTATATAAATTTATCAAACTATAACTTTCAAACAGGATATTCCAGCTTTCTATCCCTCTATTCGAGAACATACTAAGCATCCGTGGTGATAATCTTATGCTACACTATCCACATAAATTTATTTATGCGGAGCACGCTTCCCACCTTATTAGATAGGAAGAGTGCTCCGCATAAATTATTGAGAATATTAGTTTATTTTAGGGGATTGGGGTGATACCCGGATTTTTCAGGGCTTTGATGCGGGTGGGCATCACGTAGAAGCGTTGGACTAAGAATGCCAACAGAGAATAGCCGGCGGCTTGAATCCAGAGGGCGATGTAGTCGCTGCTTACTTGAGCAAGAGTGGCGCCGTTGGTGTTCATGCGGATGAAACCTTCTACTCCGTAGGTAGCGGGGACAAGATCTGAAACGAAATGCCAGAACGGACCCATTGCGTAGCGAGGCCATGTCAGGCCGGAGAGGAAGAGGAACGCCACTGAAGTGACGACCCAGAGGACAAACACAGACTCTCTTTCCCGGCAGAATGCTTGGAAACAGAAACCGAGCGCAATGGATGCTATAACCATAGGAAGGATGAACATCTGTATCTCCCACGGATTCCCTGCCATCGGGAAGCGGAACATCATAGGCACATAATGAAGCATATATATGCATGCAACTACAATGACCGTCATGTAGGCAAGGGCTGCCCCGGAGAGTGACTTGATAGTTCCAAGTGCTGTTGCTTTGTCAATGTCGGCATATAGCCATGGTTTTTCCCTTTTTGCGCCACCGGTCATTCCTACTGCAAGGATGAGGCATTGCTGAAGGATCAGCACCAGAACACCAGGCATAATGAACGAGTCAAAACCTGATTCCAGATTGCCCATTGTCACATTCTGTACTCCAAGAGGATCGCCAGTGACAAGAGTCTCTGCCAATGGAGCACTCTCACTGATTTTCTCATTTAATATTTCTGCTCCCATGGCCTGTGCCACATTGGTAGTAGCCACCAAAAAACCACGATAGCGAAGCAACAAGCTCATCTCAGAGAAAAGAACCGCCGGAGACGACTCTCCTCTACCCACTTTTTTCTCAAAACCTTCAGGAATCTCAAGGATGCCATAGCACTTGTGGCTATTCATGGCCTTCTTGCCTTCACCAAGGTCGGCTGCATATCCGATGATACGTATCTCCTGCGTCGCATCGAGATTGCGCACTAATTCCCGAGACAGAGCCGTCCGGTCATGGTCCACAACCACCATCCTTACATCTCTCACCTGTTCCGGATTGTAGATAAGCGAGTAGATGATAGGGTAAGCGAGCGGAAGGAAAGCCAAGAAGAGGATGATGCCGATATCAGTCGTCATCAACTTCAGCTCCTTTATATATGATTTTATAAATATTCCCATTTTCTTATTAATTCATAATGCATAATTCCTAATTGACTTTGTCGTTAAGGGCTTTAGGGGCTTTTAAAGGCCTTAAGGGCTTTAAGGACTTTAACAACTTTAAGGACCTTAAGGAATATAGACTGGTTTTGCAAATTCTTTCTTTATTCTCCACATCAGTGTCAGAGGGAGGAGCATATAGACTATGTAGGCTACATACCACCAGCGTGAATACCAAATGTCAATGCCATTCAGTGCCTGGTCGATGTAGATGAGGAAGTTGAAGCGTATTGGCATGACATAACTGAATATCGCGATTGCCCCATACATACTTTCCACCGGGAAAGAGAATGCTGCCAGAGAGAAAGAGAGGATACCGAGTAGCGAGCACACTGATAGGCTGAAGCGCAGGTTTGGCAAAACTCCGAAGAAGAAGACAGCCATTGCCTGACATGCCACTACATACATCAGTTCAGAGATTGTAAACCACCACCAGCTTCCATGCATCGGATAACCTTGCCAGAAATATAGCCACGACTCCATGAAGAGAATCATAATCCACCATCCTATGGTCTGTGGCAGAATCTTTGCGGCAATAGCCTTATATATATTTCCTCCAGCCATTTGCAATAGCTTAGGAGAAGTGCCATATTTAATTTCTTCACCAAGAGAGAAGCAAACCATCAGCATGATCATCAGCTGGAACACACAAGGCACGAAGGAATTGCACAGATAGATTGCATAATTGAGTCCCGGATTTCCGAGTCCTCGGCTCACAATATTGACCGGTTGCATCATCGGTACCACCTCATCTGCAGAAAGACCTGCCGTCTCAGCGACATTCAGCATGATTCCTGCTTTCGACATAAGAGCTGTGGTCTTAAACGACTTAAACAGCAACGACGCCGGGACGAAATAGGTCATGTTGGTGTAGAACGTTATCGTCGGACCTTTGCCAGAGAGAAGATCTTGCTCGAAATTTTCAGGTATCATGAAGAAACCGAATATCTTTCCTTCCTGCATTTTATGGCGAGCCTCAGTATATGAGTTGCTCTGATCTACGAGATCTACCATCTGCAATGACCCTAAGTTCTGGGTGATTTCCCTTGAAAGGGAGGTTCCGTCTTTATCTACAATGGCGGCCGGAACTTTGTCAGGGAGTCCAGACTGCATCATATTTGTGAGCATCAGCATCAGAAAGAGGGGGAGCACAAACATGGCAGCCCAATAGATGGGACGCCCGGTCAGCTGAATGACTGACCTTTTGAATATTTGCTTGAATCCACTCATATCAATTTGGTTTATAGGTTTAGGTGGTTTAGGAAGTTTAGGTGGTTAAATTTGGCTGGAAATTCCATCTCCAATAACCCAAACTTTTCAACCTTTTAAACCATTATTCAACTCCGAGATAAACGACGCTCATACCAGGGCGGAAATTCTCTATTTTTTTTGCCGGACGTGCCTTCACTTGGAAAGTGCGAGCGTCATAGTCACCTGTTGATTTTGTTGCCTGCCAATTGGCGTATGTGCCAAGGTCGCGGATATAGAATACGGTCATCACTTCCTCTTTATCAAGGGCCGGAATCTTCACTCGGATCTTTGTGCCTTCAGTGATATCTTTAAGAAGAGTCTCACGCACATTAAAGACTGCATGGTCATCATCCTTCTGAAGGTTCATGATAGGGGCTCCAGTTGCCACGAGTTCGCTGACATTTGGATAGACTACAGTAATTACGCCATCTTCAGGAGCAAGAAGATATTGGTCCTCAAGGATCGCGCCAACTTCTTCGACACTACCCTTTGCCACTTTTACCATAGAAGCAGCTGCTGCCTTATCTTCAGCTTGAGGTCCTGCAAGAGCCAACTCATATTGGCTGCGGGCGGCAGCCTCGCCAGCCTTTGCCGCATCGTATGCAGCTTTTGCCTCATCACGTTTCTGTTCGCTTACCACACCTTTATTAAATAGGTTTTCCATGCGGTCGTAAGTTTTCTTTGCTATACCGGTAGCAGCGGCTGCCTGATTCATGATGTCGCGCGCAGAATTTATGATCTGTTTGCGAGTGCCGGCATCTACCTTACGGTCGGTAGCTTTAGAAGCTTCTTCCATAGCCTCAGCCTGAGCGAGACGAGCCTCAACGAGGGATGAGTGGATATGCACGAGAGTATCGCCAGCCTTCACACGCTGACCTTCTTCCACATAGAGTTTAGCGATGCGTCCGGGGAGCTTACCAGAGATTCTTACCTCAGTGGCCTCACCCATACCTTGGATGGTGTCAGGAGCCGGCTTGATGAAAATGAAACCTACTACTGCCATGGCTGCGACGATAAGCAGGACTACGACGATAGTGAAAATCAAAGATTTTTCTTTTGCGCTCACCTCAGTTGGGTCTGGCGCAGGGGCTGAGAAATTATTATGCTGTTCCATAGTGGGTGTTTTTTATTATTTTTTTATATTTATCTAATGGGACTCATTTTTTCTTATTAGTCTAATTAGTCTAATTAGTCTTATTGGTCTAATTGGTCTTATCTAATTAGTCTTATTGGTCTAATTGGTCTTATATGATTTCTTAATTTTTATTTGCCGAGGGAGCCTGTGACTTTACTGAGGTAAGTGTGGCAGAGGCGAATGCCGATTTGAGCGTCGATCACTTCTGATTTGGCTTGAAGCCAAGCAGTCTGTGCTGCAAGGACATCGTCGGTAGTCAGCACTCCTTCTTTAAATGCATACTGTGCATTCTGAAGATTTTCTTGTGCACTTTGCATATTCTTTTGGGTCATTGTGTAGGTCTTGAAGGCCTCGCTATAGCTATATTCTGCCTGACTCACCTGGAGGTTTACCTTTTCTTCCATATCCTCAAGAAGAAGTTTTTGAGCAGCTGTCTGAGACTTTGCTGCGCGATATTTATTATAATTGCCACCCCAGTGCCACAGAGGAACTGTCAACATAGCCCCTACGGAGAATCCACCGCCAAACTTCTTTTCAAAACCATCAATTACATTAGGATTGGAGAAAGAATAGGCTCCGAAAGCAGCCACTTTTGGAAGCATAGATGACAGTGACAGATTTTCTTTACTTTTCATAAGGTCGATACCTTTGCGAAGCACGTCAAGATCGGCACGATTGGCATAAACATCCTGCATATTTGTATTGGGCATCGACATGTCGGCACCAAGATCTTCAGAAGCTTCATCGGTGAGAGTCATCTGAGTATTGACCGGTAGTCCGCAAATCTGCGCAAGGGCCATGCGGGATAAAGAGAGACCATTATCAACCTTAGTCAGCATGATGCAAGCTTCATTATATTTTACTTCAACATTGAGGACATCCGATTTTGTGGCGACACCCTCTTCTTTCATATCGATCACACTCTGACGAAGAGAATCTACGAGGTTGACGAAACTCTGAGCGAGATTTCGTTTTTCCACGAGAGAAACCACCTGCCAATAAGCCTCATCAACATTAAGAAGGACATCCTGCTGAGCTTGATCTTTTATGGACCGGGCGATGCTTTCACCATGCTTTGCAATCTGATTGAGAGCCCGTATTGAGCCTCCGAGATAAATCGGCTGTGTCAAAGTGAAGGCTCCGAAGAATATATTACGAGTGTCAAACTTCATAGCTTCCTTAGGTATGACAGCCACTTCGCTCGGTATAGGCTGTCCGTTGGCCGGATTCATCACCGGCTTTCCATCCGGACCCATCACAAGGTTGTATTCATACTTCATGGTCTTTGGGTCGAATGTCATGGTAGGAAGTTTCGCATCTTCGCCAAGCAACGCAATCTGGTTTTGGTTGTACATATATCCGCCCGAAAAATCGATACCGGGGAGATAAGCCGCTTTAGCCGCATCTTTAAGATATCCGGCTCCACGGATATTCTCTTCAGCAATCTTAATTGCCTTGTTGTTGTGAAGAGCCATATTTCGGCAACTGTCAAGACTTACACCACCCTGAGCGAAGGCAGAGGAAGCAGCAGCTACAGCGAGTATACTTAGCAGAATCTTTTTCATAGCAGTAGAAGTATAGTTAGAAGAATCTTTTACTTTTTTATAATTTTTCACATTTACAATAGTAATACAATATTCTTTAAAAAAAGTTGACTCTTTCTTTAAAGTCTTTAACGCCCTTAATGTCTTGAATGTCCTTAACGCCCTTAATGTCCTTAAAGTCCTTAAACTTTTAAACAAAATTTTTGCAAATCAGCGATTTTTTTTCTAACTTTGCACGATAAATCACCGCTAAACGGCGACGATTGCTTCCAGATGCCCTCATTTGGAGGTGTTTGTTTTGTATTAATCAACTACTTACAGTATAAATTCAGAATGGCAACATTAGAGAAAATCAGAAGCAAATCAGTCATGCTGATCGTTGTAATCGGCGTGGCGCTTCTCGCTTTCATTGTGGGCGACGCCCTCACCAACAGCCGCAACCTCTTCGGCGACAACACAACAGTAGCAAAGATCGGCGGCAAGAAAATCGACTATACCGAATATCAGCGCAAGCGTGAGGAACTCAACCGTCAGCTTGAGCAGCTAAAGCAGACCAATCCTCAGCAGTATGCAAACTTTGACGTTCAGATGCTGGGCCAGATGGCAGTGGAGCAGCTTGTAGCTGAACGTCTTCTTGACGATGCAGTGAAGAACGCAGGCATCGAGTCAAGTCCGGAGCAACTCCGTTTCTTCGTGCTTGACAATCCAATCAACCGCGAGGCCATGAGCAACATCATCCAGCAGCTCAACGCATCCGGGTTCAGCGCTCAGACTCCGGCTCAGGCATACGAAATTATCTTCAATCCTGGCCGCAACGGCATGTCGGAGCAGCAAGCTAAGCCTTTCCAAAATGCATGGGTTTCCATGGAAGAAGAGACTAAGCAGCTCATTAAGCGTCAGAAATACCAGCAGCTCGTAATCGGAACTGTCAAGGCAAACGACCTTGACAAGAAGGCTCTTTATAATGATTATGTAGCCACCAACAATGTCTCCCTCGCTTATCGTCCATACGGAGCAATCGACGAGAAGAAATATCCGGTAAGCGATTCTGAAATCAATACTGCTTACACTGAGGAAAAAGCAATGTTTGAAGTGGTTGAGCCAACTAAGGAAGTGTCTTTCATTGCTATCAACATAGCAGCATCTGATGCTGACAAAGCTGCCGCTAAGGCTCTTGCTCAGAACACTCTGAAAGCCCTCAATGATTCAGCAGCCAACGGACTTCCAGCTAACATCAAGAAGGAAGGAGTAGTGATGACCCGCAGCAATGTCCGCACTTCCGACCTCCGCAATGGTCCTGTAAAGAACTTCGTAAGCGAGGCTAAAGCAGGAGAAGTAAGCTTAGTGACTGAAAACCTCCGTGGATTTGACATTGTGAAGATGGGCAAGCGCAGCTATGAAGTCGATTCAATCCAAATCAACATCGTACAAGTGGCTGGTGCAGGTCTTCCCGCAAAGGTAGCCGCTCGCCTCAACGCAGGACTCCCACTTGACAGCATTAACAAAGAATTCTCAGCTGACAGCGTATTTGCACAGAAAGAACAGTGGATTCCGCTCTTTGCGCAGGATGGCCCGACAGGCGCACTCGCTTCTTCTCAACTTGATTCATTGCGCCAAGCAGGTGGCAAGTATGTTGCCATCATGAACTCACCGCAAGGAGCCGTGCTTGCAAAAGTCGTTAAGCAGAACTCTCCAGTTGAAGTAGTGGAGTTTGAAGAATACAATTATCAGCTCAATCCTTCAGCAAAGACTGTTGACGACGAAATAGCAAAGTTTGAGAAATATCTCGAAAAGAACAATACAGCTGAGCTCTTTAGCAAGAATGCTGCTGAGGCAGGCTATAATGTTCAGACATTCCAATTCACACAGTCTTCCCCGGCTGTTCCCCGTATGGCCGGATATAACCAGTTCTTCCCAGATAGCCGTCAGGTGGTACGCTGGGCAATGATTGATGGCAAACCGGGTGAAGTGAGCCATATCTATGAGTCTAAGGATGCATCTGCTCCTATGCTTTACGCTGTAGCAATCGACGCTCAGTATGACGACTACGTTCCGACTACCAATGCCGACGTGAAGAGCTACCTTACTAATAAGGTGCGCCGTCAGAAAGCAGGCAAGGACCTCGTAGCTGAATATCAGAAGGGAGGCAAGACCATGGAAGCTGTATCAAAGGCAATGGGAGTAGAACCACGCCAGATTGAATCATTCCGCATGGCCCGTGGAATGGGTGTCAATGATCCAAAGGTGCTTGGACAGATTGCCGGTGCAAAGGCTGACAAGACACTTGTAGTAGTTCCCGGAGAAGACGGAGTATATGCATTTGTAGTAAACGGCACCTCAAAGGCTGACATGCCTTACAACGAGTCTAACTATGAGCAGCAGTATTTCCAACTCGTCAATCCAAACCTCGATCAAATGCTTCGCGGCTCTGACAAACTCGTCAACAAGAGCTACAAGTTTGAAGGAGGCGAATAAATAGCTTTCCAAAAAATAGAAATATTTATTTCCCCGAATATCGAGGGTCATCCCCAACCGGGCGATGACCCTCTTTTTAATGCAGAATTCATAATGCATAATTGCAGTTTATTCTCAACTCTCAATTATCCTCAATTCTCAATTATCCTCAATTCTCAATTCTCAATTCTCAATTAAAAAATATGAAGGCTTCACTAATAGGAATGACGCTACAGGATCTCGAAGGAGTGGCAAAGCAAGGCGGAATGCCCCGCTTTGTGGCAAAGCAGCTTGCCGACTGGCTATATGCAAAGCGAGTGACCTCTTTCGACCAGATGGCAAATATATCAAAGAAAAATCAGGCGTGGCTCGCTGAAAATTATGAAATAGGGAGAAACAAACCGGTCAAATCTTCCAAATCTCAAGATGGCACAGTAAAGTACCTCTTTGATGTCGGCAACGGCAACCGTGTGGAATCGGTCATGATTCCCGATAAAGACAGGGCAACCCTTTGCGTCAGCTCCCAGTGTGGATGCAAGATGAACTGCTATTTCTGCGCTACAGGAAAGCTCGGCTTCAAGTCAAATCTGACAACAGCCCAAATAATGAACCAAATTCTCTCCATGCCCATACGCCAGAACAAAACCGGAGGTAACGAGCAAGGAGAACTCACTAATATCGTATTTATGGGCATGGGTGAACCCCTCGATAATTTTCCAGAAGTACTCAAAGCCATCGATATTCTGACTTCTCCATGGGGTATGGGCTGGAGTCCCAAGAGAATCACAGTCTCGACAGTAGGGAAACTGCCCCAGCTGAAGGATCTCTTGGAGAAGACTAACGTCCATGTCGCCATAAGTCTCCATACTGCCGATATAGCCGAACGCGAATCCATGATGCCGGCACAGAAGGCCTTCCCAATTCATTCTGTCGTCAATATGCTTAAATCTTACGACTTCTCCGGGCAACGACGGCTATCGTTTGAATATATAATGTGGAGAGGAGTCAACGATGACGTCGCGCATGCTAACATGCTGATAAAGCTTATTGGAGACCTTGATTGCAGAGTGAATCTCATCAGATTCCACAAAATTCCTGGAGTTGATCTATATCCGGCATCGGAAGACAGGATGCAGATGTTCCGTAAGATACTCAACGACCACGGCATCACTGCTACAATCCGCGCATCACGAGGTGAAGATATTGACGCAGCGTGTGGAATGCTCGCTGCAAAAACCCCTTCAAAAGACCAATCTAAAAAATAATTTTGGCGATTTAAGAAAATTTTTGTAATTTTGAAAGTTAAACTGACAAAATTATGCATAATCCCATACGTGTGGGTATTACCCACGGAGATTTTAATGGCATCGGCTATGAAGTCATCATAAAAGCACTTGATGAAGAGGATATAACAAGCCTCTTCACCCCTGTCATATTCGGAAGTGCGGAACTTTTGAATCAAGTCAGAAGAGACTTGGGCACAGAGACTTTCAGATTCACTCCTATAAGAAGTGCAGCCCAAGCTCAGGATGCCAAAGTCAATGTCGTGGATGTCTGTCCGCGAGGACTCGAAATGACCCCCGGACATCCTTCAAAGGAAGCTGGGGAGGCGGCCGTAGCAGCCTTGGAAGCGGCTTGCCTTGCACTCGAATCTGGCGAAATAGACTTCATTGTCACTGCCCCAATTAATAAAAAAACTGTATACAGTGAGAAATTTCCTTTCCCGGGACATACTGAATTTCTTGCCAGGAGACTTGCAGATGAAGAAGGAAAGGCAACGATGATCTTGTTTGACGACAATATCCGCGTGGCTCTTGTCACTACACATAAAGCTCTTCGGGATGTCCCGGCAGCAATCACAAAAGAGGCAGTAGTGAATACCATCAAAAATATGGACTCAGCCCTTCGACAGGATTTCAGGATGGACAAGCCTCGCATCGCTGTGCTTTCTTTGAATCCCCATAATGGAGATAATGGTCTGCTTGGCACTGAGGAGATCCAAGAGATAGAGCCTGCTATCGCTGAATGTGTTTCAGATGGCATACTTGCCTTTGGGCCCTTTGCCGCCGATGGATTTTTCGGCACCGGAGACTACACAAAGTATGATGGAATAGTGGCCATGTATCACGACCAGGGTTTGGCTCCCTTCAAGGCACTCGCCCGCGAATATGGAGTAAACTATACAGCAGGTCTGAAATATGTCAGGACGAGTCCTGACCATGGCACGGGCTACAACATAGCGGGTAAAAACGAGGCAGACCCAACATCAATGCGCCAAGCCATCTATCAAGGTATCGACCTCACACGTAATCGTGAGGTGCACAAGGACGCAACAGCCAACCCAATGCCACGCATCAAGCAGGAGCGACGTCAAAAGCCAACTCCCGACGAACCGAACGACAACTGACAACCTGACAACCTGACAACCCCACAACCCGACAACCCCACAACCCGACAACCCGACAACCTGACAACCCGACAACTACCCCATGGCCGACATAAGGATAGCAGCAATCTTGAGGGCAGGGATTTTTTCCCCCAACCACATCGCCAACGATGCGGCAATCCTTCATGCTGTAGTCGCAGAACTTCGGAAACGAGGATGTATAGTCAGCGTCTATACCGAAGAAGAGTTTTGTGCAGCCGCAGTAGATGAAGATGTGATATTGGCCATGTGCCGCGGATCCAAGGCAATCGAAAAGATACAGAAGCTTGAAGATTCAGGAATCATTGTCATCAATTCAGGTTATGGAATAGAAAATTGCATAAGGATGATAATGGTGCGTCTGCTTTCACAAGCCGGGCTACCGATTCCTGAATTTTTTGTTGTGGATACTGACGTGGAGGTACGCAAGCAGCTCAATAATGCGGGTTTCGGACCCTGCTGGGTAAAGAAGGGAAATGCTCCGGTCCATCATCTTGAAGACAACGCAAGATGCAGGCATGCCGAGGAAGCGCAGGAAATCCTTCATGAGTTTTTCTTCCGCCATATTTCAAAAGCTGTCATAAGCAAGGATATCGATGGGGAAAAAATTCGCTGCTATGGAGTGGCATCTTCAGGATGGTTCCATTCCTTTACGCCGTTCAGCAGCAGGGATCTTGAAGATAAAGGGAATGATTCTGAAAATATTCTCCATGAAAGGATCAAGAATCTTTGCATGAAAGCAGCAAGAGTCCTAAACGTAGATGTGTTTGGATGCGACATCGTAATTGATAAATCAAATGAATGTCATCTTGTAAATTTCGACGATTGGCCAAGTTTTGCACCAATTAGAAAAGAAGCAGCCAGAGCTATTGCCAAATCTGTGTTTTCACGAGTCCGGAAAGCTATTTCAGCTTCAAAAAAAAGTAGATTATGAAATCAAGAAGACCAATACCGATCTCAGACGAAAAATTTCCCCTCTTTCCGAAGCTTATCGCTACTTCGTTTGGAGCAGGATTTCTCCCTATAGCGCCCGGCACATGGGGAGCGCTTGTTGGGATTATCCTATGGCTACCTTTTTATATCTGGAGTCCGGGAATATTTGCATACATCATCACCATCATTGGGATATTGTTCTTTACAATAGCCGGCACATGGGCAAGCGGTGTATCTGAAAAATATTGGGGTAAAGATCCGGTGGCAGCGTGTGTGGATGAGACAGTCGGTCAATTGATTACGCTTCTTCCTCTGTGTGGAGGACCAAAGGTAGCCCCTTGGTGGCTCATCATCGTTTCTTTGGCATTATTCAGGCTCTTCGACATCTTCAAGCCCTTTGGCATCAGGAAGATGGAGGCGTTCCCGGGAGGCTGGGGAATGATGGCGGATGATATTCTTGCTGCTATATATTCAGCCCTAATAGTCGAAGTTATACTATTGTTGATATAAAACCACCATTAGAGTATATAACCACATATATTCCAACACCATGGACACAGACCAGAAAACACTATCAGATGCTGAACATCATGACAACAGCTTGAAACAAATAGGCAACACGCTGCTTAAAAGCAAGTCGCTTGTGCCTACATTTCTACGCTCAGCTGTATCGAGTCAAGCCTCAGGATGGGTAGACTTCATTGTCGGCTTCGTGATGTTTTATTGGATTTTCGACCAGCATCTTTCTTGGCTTGCTACCGGAATAGGCGTCGTAGCCGGTGGCATCGTCAACTGCATTATTTGCTATAAGTTTACTTTCCGGGCAGAGAATTGCCCATGGAAGGCCGTAGTGGTAAAATATGCATTGGTATGGCTTGGCAACTTGGTTTTAAATTCCGGAGGAACAGAACTTTTGTATATAATCCTTAAGAAATGGAACATACTCGAAGAAATGGGATTCAAAGCAGCCGGTTACTATTCGACTGCCCGACTCGTCATGTCGCTCCTTGTCTCATGGTTTTGGAATTTCATTCTTCAGCGTAATTTTGTCTACCGTCCGTCGAAGTTCGACCCATACGCAGTCAGGCTTATGACCTCTCTTCTCAATTTTTTCCACATCAAACATCAAGATTGATAACGTAAAAAAGCAGTATCGCCAACGTAAAACTCCAATGATTGACTCAATAAAAAAATCCGCAAAATCCGCGCGCGACTCCCTTCAGCAAGGGATCTATGTCGTGATAAATCCTTTCGTGCGTGTATTGTTGCGTATAGGAATAACGCCCAATATCATAACCTTCATCGGATTCTTAGGGAATTTAGCCGCGGCAGTCGTGATCGGGTGGGGAGCTTACTCGACGCATGGGGAAGGATTTGACTGGGGTTGCTTGACGTGGGGCGGAGGTCTGATTATCGGATTCTCGCTCTTCGATATGCTCGACGGTCAGGCAGCGCGTATTGGAGGATTGGCCTCAACCTTCGGAGCATTCTTTGATTCTGTCCTCGACCGCTATTGTGAGTTTGTGACAGTAGGAGCAGTGGCCTATCTTTTTCTCTGCCAAGGATGGAACATTGCAGCATTGCTCACCTTCCTTGCACTTATGGGGTCGCTATTAGTGAGCTACACTCGCGCACGAGGAGAAGGTCTTGGCGTATCATGCAAAATAGGCTTTATGCAGCGTCCGGAAAGAGTAGTCGTGACAGCATTGTCGCTTCTATCCGCTGGAATTTGCGGTCAGATAGGAGCCTCATCGTTTGACCCTCTGTGGATTATAGCAGTCGCAATGGGTATAATGGCCGTATTTACAAATCTCACTGCCATTGCCCGTATCAATTATATGAAAAAACATCTTAATTGATATAATATGGAATCAGGTGGTCGATTAGCACATACATTGAATCCGCGATTTGGGTTGCCAAAGCTTCGTGAGGCTATCGCTTGCGTAGCAGCTCTTGCCGTATGGCTGATCGTCACAGCTCTTTTCATTGGCTTTCGACCTGAACATATCTTTTTAGCCATATTAATAGGGGGACTTTTCTTTGTTGCCCCTGCCACTCGCAGGCTTGTGGTGGCTCTCATCCCTTTTGCCCTGTTTGGCATAAGCTACGATTGGATGAATCTACTTCCAAATTATGAAGTGAATCCAATCGATGTCAAAGGTCTTTACGAGACTGAAAAGTCTTTATTTGGAATAGCAAGCGAAAGCTCAATCCTGACGCCAAATGAGTTTTTTGCACTCCATAATCATCCGATGATGGACATTTTTGCAGGAATCTTTTATCTCTGTTGGGTGCCTCTTCCCATTTTCTATGGTCTATGGGTCTACTTTTCAGGACGAGGATACGACTATCTGAGATTTGCCCTCGTCTTCCTCCTCGTCAATCTAATAGGATTTGCGGGATACTATATACATCCTGCAGCTCCGCCATGGTATGTATCGCTTCACGGTTTTGAACCTATAGTGGGTACTCCAGGGGATGTAGCCGGACTTGGAAGATTTGATGAAATGACCGGCGTAAATGTGTTCCATGGTCTATACACCCGCAATTCAAATGTATTTGCAGCAATGCCCTCTTTACACTCAGCTTATACTTTTGTAGCTTTCATTTACTCTTTCATTATTGGAAGCAGCCGGATATGGAAATGGATTCTGGGAATAGTGACTTTCGGTATATGGTTTACCGCAGTCTATACGTCCCATCATTATATACTTGATGTCTGTGGTGGCATATTGTGCTCATTTATTGCAGTGGCACTTTTCGAATGCATCTTAATGAAAATCCCTTCATTCCACCGATGGCTCCAGCGATATGCCACCTATATCTCACCCATGAAACAAATTGAGAAAACATGAACATAAAAAATTTCCTCACCCTCATTAAATTTATTCTCAATTCTAAATTCTAAATTATCGAATGATGACTGAAGAAGAAAAAAAACAATATTACGCTGAGATGCGTGAAAAGCATAATGTCCGTCCTGATGTGCTCAATTATGACGACATAGCAGAGATGGTGCCTAAACTAAAGGGACATAAAAAACTTGTCAACTGGCTTTTACATTTTTTGCAAGTAGATGAAGTCAACACCGTCCACGGGAGATGGTGTGACACTCCTGGTCCGGAATTCGTAAAACGCATGGTGGACGAAGACTTTAAGCTGAAATTAAGGGTTGATGGTCAGGAGATACTTGATAATATGCCGGATGGACGATTCATTACAATCTCTAACCATCCTTTTGGAGCTATAGATGGGATCACACTTATCTACCTGGTCACGCAACGTTTCCCCGACTTTAAAGTTATGGTCAATATGGTTCTGAATAAGATCTCTGCAATGCGACCCAACTTCATAGCAGTTGATGCTTGGAGCAGTAAAGATCCGGAAAAACGTCAGGTCTCAGTCAATGGCATCCGAGAGGCATTGAGACAAGTCAAGGAAGGGAAACCTCTTGGGTTCTTCCCTGCTGGAGCAATGAGTAAAGTAGATATCCATGGTCATCTCGAAGACCGGCCATGGCAGAAATCGGTCATTCAGATAATAGGAAAAGCAAAGGTGCCTGTAATCCCAATTTTCTTCCATGGGAGCAACAGCTGGTGGTTTAATTTTCTCGGGCATGCCTGCTGGCCGGCACGTTCGCTCCGGCTTCCCGCAGAGGTTTTCCGCAAGAGAGGGAAGGAAATCCATATCTCTATAGGGGAGCCTATAAGCGTTGAAGACATCGCCGCCCACAATTCCACACCCGAAGAGCTTGGCAAATTCCTACGGGAAAAGACATACGCACTCCGCTCCCTCAAATAATCTACTGACTTTGCTTAAAAGTTTTTTCTTTAGTAAGGCACTTACCGATAAACTTAACGATCCAACTTTTAAACGATTCGACTTAACAATGGAAAAATCAAGATATCAGAAACTTAAAGAGGAATATCGAGGTAGCCTCAAGAGCAGTGATACCGAAGAATGGTTTGACCTGATTTTCTACCGACCAATTGGTTTTACATGGGCGGTAATAGCGAGGAAACTTGGTATACATCCGAATGCCATCACTATCGCCTCCATCTTTATTGGAATAGGAGCAGGAATTGCCTTCTACTATAATAATTTCTGGATTAATCTCGTCGGAATGTTCCTTCTGATATGGGCAAACTCATACGACAGCGCCGACGGGCAGCTGGCGCGAATGACCAAGCAATATTCCCGTATCGGACGCATTCTTGATGGGGTTAGTTCCGACCTCTGGTTTGTATCAATCTACATAGCTATCTGTCTAAGAGAGAATGTCACTTCAAATTTCTTCATGACCCATCATTGGATGATTTGGGTATTTGCTGCATTTGCAGGATTATGTCATGCCCAACAGGCAGCTATGGCAGATATCTATCGCCAGTTCCACTTGTTTTTCTTAAAAGGGAAATCCGGATCGGAGCTTGAGGATGCGCAGGTGCTTTGGAAGAAATACCATTCCATGTCGTGGAGCAAGGAATTCTTCAGCAAACTCGTAATGCTTTTCTATGCTAATTATACGCGAACTCAGGAGCGTTGCACACCTCAGATGCAAAAGTTGCGTAAAGTGCTGTATGTGAAATATCATTCTCATATTCCTAAAGAATTTGCAGAAAAATTCAGAGAATTGAGTCGACCATTGATGAAATATACAAATATTCTAAGTTTCAACGTAAGAAGTTGGGCGTTATTCATTTCAATCCTTGTGCT
Organism: uncultured Sangeribacter sp.; assembly: GCA_964634905.1. GTDB lineage: Bacteria > Bacteroidota > Bacteroidia > Bacteroidales > Muribaculaceae > Lepagella. Next base: position 6,947 of record CAZWJO010000019.1, on the reverse strand, counting down.
TCAGATGCCGTGGCTATACTTTGCTTTTGAAGTGACAGTGATGAATATACTTCTCATCTATATGATCTGGCGCCATGAGAGAATGTGCAGGAAGCTACGCATGGAGTTGGAAAGTGAATAGTGAATAGTGAATAGTGAATAGTGAATAATGAATAGTGAATAGTGAATAGTGAAAGCGGATGGCCATATTATAAGTGGCTATTCGCTTTTCTTTTTGGAATTATACTCCAACCATGAGTTTTCGCTTTTATTATTTGGAATCTTGCTTTAAATATTATAATTTTGTTAGAATAAATTTGCATATACCAAAATAATTTTATAATTTTGCAACCATAATCTACAGATCTAAGGTAAAAATTAAATTATTGATTCAAATGTTGACGATTCCTAAAAAATACACATTAAAGCTTTTGCCGGAGACCACAGAAGTGGCTATCCAACACATAAAGGATTCTTTTCAGAATCACTTGGCGAAAGCTTTGAACCTTCGAAGGGTCACCGCTCCCCTATTCGTGCTATCCGGCACTGGCATCAACGACGACCTCAACGGAGTGGAGCATCCGGTAAGCTTCCAAATTGATGCAATGGGAGGGAAAAAGGCTGAAGTGGTACATTCCCTTGCAAAGTGGAAACGCCTGAAACTCGGTGCATACGACATTGCCCCAGGTTTTGGACTATATACCGACATGAATGCGATCCGGACCTTTGAAGACCTCGATAATCTTCATTCCTTATACGTAGACCAGTGGGATTGGGAGAAATCAATCAGAAAGGAAGACCGTAACCTTGAATATCTGAAGGAGACCGTAAGGAAGATATATGGTGCAGTCAAGAAAGTGGAAGCTGAAATCTATGAGAAATTTCCACATATCACTCCATGGCTGCCTGAAGAAGTCACTTTCATCCATTCTCAACAACTTCTTGATAAGTATCCCGACCTGACTCCAAAAGAGAGGGAAAATGAAGCTGCTAAGGAATATGGTGCAGTCTTTATCATGGGCATTGGGGCGCCACTGTCGAATGGCAAACCTCATGATGGGCGAGCTCCGGACTATGATGATTGGATCAGTCCTAATGAAGATGGCTATCAGGGATTGAACGGCGACCTTATTCTTTGGAATCCAATACTTGAGAGTGGTTTCGAACTCTCTTCGATGGGCATCCGCGTAAGTCCTGAATCACTGAAAGATCAATTGAAAGAGCGAGGATGTGAGGAACGAGAAAATTTTGACTTCCATAAGTCGCTTCTTGCTGAAGAATTGCCCTATTCAATAGGGGGAGGCATAGGACAGAGTCGCCTCTGCATGTATTTGCTCCAGAAGGCGCATATCGGTGAAGTACAGGCCTCAATCTGGCCGGAATCTCAAATTAAAGAATGTGCTGCGGCAAATATACATCTTCTCTAATCCAGAATCCAGACCCTCCTGTCATAATCTCCGTCAACTTTGCAGGGACGCACGGCTCGTGAGTCCCTTTGTCATTTACCATATTATCGGATTTTTTCCATGCTTTGCCAAATAGGCGTTAGCCTGTGAGAAATGGCGACATCCGAAGAAACCACGCGAAGCGGAAAGAGGCGAAGGATGAGGAGCTGTCAAGACAAGATGCTTAGTCCGATTGATCATGCTTCCCTTGCGGATAGCATCCGAACCCCATAGCATGAACACTACATTCTCACCATGCTCATTGATAGAGCGAACAGCAGCATCAGTAAATTCACTCCAGCCGAGATTCGCATGAGATCTTGGCTGGTGTTCTCTTACGGTAAGTGTGGCATTTAATAGCAGCACTCCTTGACGCGCCCATCGCGTCAGATCGCCGTCATTAGGGATTGGGGAACCAATATCATTATTAATTTCCTTAAAAATATTACGGAGCGAAGGGGGGATCTGAATCCCCGGATTTACTGAAAAAGCGAGACCATTTGCTTGTCCGGGCCCATGATAGGGATCTTGTCCGATAATGACAACCTTGGTGTCGGCAAAAGGAGAATTATCAAATGCGGAGAAAATTTTCCCGGCAGGGGGATAGACGGTCACGCGAGGATCTGCATACTCCATCCTCACGGCATTAGTAAGATTCCAGAAATAAGGTTTTTCAAATTCTGCCCTTAACTCACGCTTCCATCCTTCTTCAATACGAACTTCCATAATAATATAACAAAAATTTCATACGGTTTTATCAAATATTATTTTGCCGATTCCTAATAAAGTGTTAAATTTGCACCTAAATCGGAATCTGAGGAATCTGAGGACTCTGAGTGCTTTGAGAACTCAGATTTATGCACAATATCAACTAAACACCAAAACCAACAGCCATGTCAAAATATCTCTATTGGGTTTTACTAATAGTAATGTTCATCCCCTTCAAGATGATATTCGGAGTAAACGTCATAACAGCTCCCATCGCCCTCTTCATAGGACTCATTTTTGCACTTATCTTCGGCATTCCTTATCCTACTTTCAATAAAAAGCTATCCAAATATCTGTTGCAAGCATCCGTAGTAGGTCTTGGATTCGGCATGAATCTTGAAAAGTCGCTTCAAAGCGGCGCAGAAGGCATGATTTTCACCATAGCGTCTGTCATCATAGTCATGGTATGTGGAGTGCTTTTAGGGCGTTTCATGAGCATCAACTATAAGACATCCTATCTGATATCATCGGGGACTGCAATTTGCGGAGGGAGTGCCATAGCGGCAGTTGGACCGGTCATCAAGGCTGATCAGAATGAGATGGCCGTTTCTCTTGGAGTGATTTTTATACTGAACGCCATAGCATTGTTTATTTTCCCACCACTCGGACATTATATAGGCCTTACGCAGCATCAGTTCGGAACATGGGCTGCTATTGCAATCCACGATACGAGCAGCGTGGTAGGAGCAGGAGCTGCTTTCGACCAGATGTATTATCCCGGAAGCACTGAGGCTTGCGACTTAGCGACACTCATCAAGTGCACACGTGCACTTTGGATCATCCCACTTGCCCTATTCACCATGTGGTTTTTCCGGAAAGACGGTCAGGAAGAAGGGAAGTCGAAGATATCAATTCCTTGGTTTATCTTCCTCTTCATTTTGGCTATGATTTTCAACACCTACATAGGCAGCGAGTCGCTCCGTCCGGTCTATAATGTGCTTGTCGACATTGCGAAGCAGTGTCTGATAGCAGTTCTCTTCGCAATTGGAGCCGGTTTGAGCCTAAAGGTAATCAAGCAAGTCGGGGTCCAGCCTCTTGTACAGGCAGTGTTGCTCTGGATAATCATTGGGGTTGGCTCTTTGGGAGCAATACTTTATCTCGGAATCTAAATTATTCATTGTCCATTATTCGCCATGAATAAGATAACCCAATCAGTCATACGGGCCATCCATCCAGCTTCGCTTATATTAAGTGCGGGAGCTGTCATGGGTGGACTCACAGCGTCCGTAATCCGTGGAGGGATATCAGTATTCCCAGCCATCATGACCCTCCTCTTCGCCATTTTGCTTCAGATGTCTGCCAATCTCTACCATAGTTACTTCTATTTATGTTATGCTGGAGGAGAAAAGGCGAAAGTGTTGCGTATAAGTGATATGAATGTGGCAAATTCTCCGAATGTAACCATTTTGCGTATTGTAGCCAATAGCGTGGCAATCATTGCCTTTACCGCCGGAATGTCCCTTTTTACGTTTATCGGCTGGATTGGGATGGTTTATGTAGCGGTCATCTCGGCATTGTATTATTTCTATTTCATGGGTCCTCGTCCATTTGTACGTACGCAATGGTCGGTCATATTCACCTTCTTATTTTTCGGACCGATAGCTGTAAGCGGCACGGCATTGATTCAGAATCTTACTAATCCAGATTGGCTTCCTATCGCAGTCTATTCTGTTATCAATGGTCTGCTTGCAGTGAATGCACACATAGCTATACAATATCTGCATTATGAAGAAGATAAAACCGACAATATCGAGACTCTTGTGACATCCCGAGGAGGATCTTTCACCCGGTTTGTCTATTTAGGGAATGCTGCGATAGTTTGCATTGTCTTGATAGTGCGTCCATGTGCCGTAGACTTCGTGTCTCCCTGGGTAGGGGTTGTGATCGGGCTTGGTGTGTTGCTGACATCGGCATGGGTATTCAGCATGATGCATCGCAATCCAACAAACGTCTCCAAGCTGATCCGTAGCGTGACCTTGTGGCAATATATAACAGTAGTCATAGTGCTACTGGCCATTGTTATGTATTCAGTGAAACAATTCCGAATCAACGTATTTCATTTTCTTTAGGGGGACGCACACGGGCCGTGCGCCCCTACGTTACGGTTACAAATAGCACCATCTTCCGCTAAAAGTCACTGGGAGCCATATCATTTTATCAGAATTTTCTTGCCATTGACAATATAGAGACCGGGGAGGAGGGATTGCTTATCTGCTTTCACTTCTACACCGTCAATAGTGAAGATCTTTTCTGTCTTTTGAGTTGCTGAATAGTCTGAAATTTCCTCTATGCCTGTATAGTCGTCTATGTAAGAGGCAGTACTGTTGATGATGGTCCTTTTTTCAGAATCGAGTATGAATGCGACTAACCGCATTCCATTGAAATTGTCGAAACCCTCAGGGAGCGGAATTTCCCATTCGTAATTATATATTTCTCCGGATGCTAATGATTCAGGAAGACTTCCTTTGATTCCAGTGAAAGCAGGATTCTCTGATAGAGTAGCAAGACGCGAAGGAATTGTCACATTAGGGAAAGAGCACAAAAGATAGTACATTGTCGAAGGAAGGTAGCGATATTGCTTTTGGCGAGCAGTTGTACAAATGTTCTTTTGATAATATTGTACATTTTCATCGCCATTTACATTCTGAGTAAGCATATAGCCTATACAATAGGGAATTCTCGTGTCTGAAAAGAACTCGGAAGTCTTGACTTCTGCTCTGGCAAACAGATCGCCATTGCTTTTGACGCTTAAATCAGTAATATTGATTTCCATTTCAGTCGGCAGACAAATCTGGTTCTCAAATTTTGAAGCATTATCCCCCTTTGTCGATAGCACTCGGTTGAGCATTAATTGTGGGATAGAGTGGAAATTGAGCCATTTGAAGTCTATCTCGTTGGCAATAGGATCATCATAATGAGTCTCACCTACAATGAGCGCATCTCCGTATATGTCTGCAAGTTCTTCAACCGAAAGAGTACCATTCGGACAAGCATTACACCACATTCCTGTGCCTTTGTCTACGTATAGATTTCGTTTGAACGAAGTGCAAAAAGCAAAACTTGTATCAATTGTTAGCATCTCGCTTTCGAAAGGTTGCAGCGTAAGGGCATAATCCGCTCTTTCATTGAGTGTAAGAGGGATTGGGAGTTGGAATTGGCGAGTTTCTCCAGTAGGCCAATATTTGTCTAAACTAAGAGTTGAAACAGGATTACCATCAATCGTAATAGCTACCACCGCTGTTGAGATTGCCACCCCTGTATTCATAACGCTAATTTCGGCCATAGCATTCCCTTCATCCAGATCTCCTATAGCAAAAAACTTAGGAGTGTGATTTTCAGATGAGAACGAATATTCTGTCGGCTTTTTTATAGAAATATTATTCAAACCCAACATATATCCGTTTTCACTACGGCATACGAACCGCAAATTCCCTTCGAGACCATAAAATGGACTAAGGTCGACCATGTGGGTAGTCCATCGGGATTTAGATTCAGTGTATTCTCCTATTGTAACCCAAGTGTCAGTGTCCTTTGCTCGAAATTCCACAGTATAATCGTCGCAAAACTTAGGATAAATCTCGCATCCCTCCCAACTGAGCCATTCTCCTTCTTCTATCAACATAGAAGGAAGAATGAGGGCATTCTCGCATATACCGCCAGAGATGCCCGAAGGAGATAATGCAATATTATATGAAGTCCCATAATCTCCGGCACTCCATCCATCTTCAGTCCAACCATTCTTATACCATGAAGATTGAGGAATATTTCCATTGAGGTTTTCTGTCTTCACACCTTCGGGATATTTACCGCGACTAAGCTTCAAAGTATATTCTCCGTGAGATGACGCAGCAAGCGCCATCATAGCTATCAATATAGTTCCTTTCCTAATTCCCATTTTTTCTACATTTAAATCGTTGTGAGTGTTAGTTGTTAGTTTTCAGATTTTCGGGTTTTCAAGTTTTCGGGTTTTCAAGTTTTCGGGTTTTCAAGTTTTCAGGTTTTCAAGTTTTCAGGTTTCAAGTTTTCGGGTTTGGGTTTCTTAAAAGACGTTAAAGCCGATAAGGGCTCTAAAGCCGTTAAAGCCACTCATTTCTTATCGTGGGCTTTCCTATAGAGAGGGAGACCTAAGATGTAGAAAGCGACTGCCTGCAACAGGAGTCCGACTCCGGCGGCATAAAGCATCCAGATGCAGAAGATCGTGCAGCATATCCCAATGCTGAGAGCGTACACATATCCTCTTTTCGCATGCTGGCAAAGAAGCCCACATCTGTAATCATTTCTTGCTATTTTGACTAAGAAGAGTCCACTGAAAAGATAAGCAGGAAGCACCATCAGACCCGTGATGTTGAGAGCATATAGATATACGTCTTCTGCCATAACCACGAGGAATAGGAATGCTTGCATAATAATGCTCGAAGCCAAGAGCGCAAGCTGCAACGAATCGCTGCCATCTTTTTTCAAGAGCCATTTTGGAAATATTCCATGTTGTGCAGCTGAATAAGGTTGTTCGGCAGTGACTATTGTCCAAGCAAACCATCCTCCTGTGATAGAAATAATGACAGCTATAATCACAAGCCAATACGCCCATTCACCGCAAATCGACCTTAGAGCGTAAGCTACAGAAGGATCATCCAATCCGGCGAGTTTAGCCCGCGACATAATGCCAAAACAGAACACTGAAACCAAAACATAGAGAATCCATGCGGCAAGGAAACCAAGGATACCGGCTTTTCCCACATCGCTTTGTCTGCGAGC